>JAHZJA010000983.1 GCA_022601155.1 Deltaproteobacteria bacterium
CCGTGGCGGCCCCCGCCAGGCCCGTGCGTCCTCCCGAGGGAACCACCGCCGCGCCGTGTTGCGCACACGCACGAACTGTCGCCTGCACCTGCGCCGTCGTTCGCGGCAAGACGATCAACGCGGGCGCGACCGACCAATCCCCGTGGCAACGATCGCGGCCGTAGTAGTCGAGATCCTCGCCTTCGCTGATGACGTGGTCGCGACCGATGTCCTGGACCAGCTGTTCGTGGAGCGTCTGCATCGTCGTCGCGCGCATCCTAGCGCGAAAGAACTCTCTCGCGATCTCGGGGTGCTCGCAGCCGCCCATGTGACCCCACGAGGCAGTCGCGACCCGCGATGCATGACGACGTCGGCTGCAGACGCGCGTTCGGCCGCCGCGTCGGTCGGCTGGCTACCCTTCGGTGGACGTGCCGGCGCACTCGCGGCGCACTCGATCGAGCAACGGCGACCCCGGGAAGGCGACCTCGAACGCACGCTTCGCGGTCCCGGTGCGGTCGCGACGGCATCGGGCGATCGCACGGAGCGCTTCTCGCTCCTCCCGGAGTACGGCATCGGGACACTGGTCGGCGTGGGTCCGCAGCACGGCGAGCGCCGTGGAGAGTTCACCACGCGCCACAGCGGTGCGGGCTTGGTGGAGCAGTCGGCTCTCGTGCTCGACACCCGGGCACGTGGGGCGTTGCACGGTGGCGGGCTGGCGGTCGGCGGGCGAAGGGCTGGCACCCGCGGAGTCGGCCGGATCCGCCGTGGAGCGAGCACGTGCACGGGCTCGACCGGTGGAGCGGGGAGGGGGGTCGTCGTCTGCGCTCGGGTGGGCGGACCCGGGGCTCGGCGCACGGTGTGGATCGGGTGGCTGAGCCGGGGTGCCCTCTTGGCCCTTGGGCGCGGCGGATGTCGCCGCGGGACGGCCGTGCACGGCGACGGCCTTGGGCGTGGGCGGTGGAGTCTCGTGCGCCGCCTCGTTGGGGGAGGAGGTCGCAGATCGCTCGGTGCCTTGGCCTCGCAGCTGAGCGAGCCCCACGACGAGCAACGCCGCGGCCGCAATGGCGACCACAACCGGCCACCACCTTCGGCCGGCCGTCGGTGTGTGCGTACGTGCGGCGACACCTTCCCATAGCTGCTCACGATGGTCGGGGCTCAGCGACTGCGAGCGTCGGTAGGCCCGCAGGAGACTCCGTTGATCAGGACTGAGATCGGGGGGACGGTTCACGAGGCACCTCCCGATTGCGTGCGGGGCGGGTGGTCGAAGACATGCGGTCCTGCACGAAAGCCCGAAACCGCTGGCGGGCGGCGTGGAGACGGGAGTAGACGGTGTTGACGGGGATCCCCAGGGCGGTGGCGGTCTCGGTGCCGCTCAAGCCCTCGATGTCGCACAGCTCGAACACGGCGCGCTTGCCCGGTGGTAGCTCGCTCAAGAAGGCGTGGACCAAGGCGGCGGCATCTCGGGCGGCAAGCGCTTCATCGGGGCCCGGGCGTGGTGGGGGCGGCTCGACCGCGCGCAGTCGATCGCGTTCGCGACGCGTCCGGCGTCGGTGGTTGCTGACGACGCCTCGGGTGAGCACGTACAGCCACGAGCGCAAGGAGACCCGCCCATCGAACTGCTCCAGGCGTCGGTGCAGCACGACGAACACCTCTTGCACCAAGTCGTCGATCGCATGGTCGGGGGCACCCAGTCGCCGTACGGCACGCCACACGAAATCCGCGTGCTCGCGGAAGACGTCGTGCAAGGGAGGGATCCGCTCGGCGTTTGGCATGGCCCGTGGGAAGCGTCGCCCACGCGACCGTTCATAGTACGCTGGGGGCCCAATCCTTCGGTGCTGTGAGTCGAACCTCCAGACCAGCCACGGCGGCCACGCCCAGGCGCGGGATCACCACCAGCGACGCGCGATCGTCGGTCCCAAACTCCGGGATGCGCAGCGGGACAATGGCCTCACCGCCCGCCCACAGCGAGACTCGCGGGTGGAGTCGCCAGGCCACGAAAGCGCCCGCCCGGGCGGCAACCCAGGCATGACGGGCGGTTCGCACGGTGGCAAAGCCGTCGATGCCACGTCCCGTCATCGCGCCCGCATCGAGCCCGACGCACAACGGGAACCGCACGGAGCCCACCCCGGGCACGCCACAGCCGCGGACCACGGCGCTGGCGAGCTGGAATCGGGCATCGAGGTCGCCGCCCAGTGAGCCGCGGACTGGCGTCCAGTAGTTTGCGGCCAGCTCCGCGCGCCATCGGCGACCGAGCACGGCCAGACCCAGCTCGAGCGCACCGCTCACGGCGGGGAGCAGCCGGAGCCCCGGGCCCGCGGTGGCACGCAGCGACAGCTCGATGCCAGAAGGTGGGGCGGCCGCTGCATCGCCGCGGCTGGCCGGGGTGGTGATGGTGCGTGGGTCATCGTCGGCGACGGCAGCTGGGTTCTCGGCCGCGCTGCGCGGGGCGTCGGGCTCGTCCCGGCGCTCGGACTCGGGTGGCGGAGCGGGGATTGCCGTGGTCGGGTCTTCGCTCAGCAGCGTGATGGGCTCACCGTCGTAGCTGGGATCGATCGCGATCGCGATCACGAGGACTGCAGCGCTGGTGAGCCCTTCGCATGTCTGGGCTTCGATCTCGCGCGTACGCTCGACGCCGTCGCGGCTCAAGGTCAGTGTCAGCGTCCAACGCTCGATGTCCTGTGGGCTCAGGGTGGCGCGTACTTCGAGCTGACCGCCAGTGGTCATCGACTCGGGGCCCAGCGCGGCGGCCAGGGTTCGTTGCACGGTGGCCAGCTGCGGGCAGGCCTCGGGGGCATCCCACTCGATGGTGGGGCCGGGCCCGGGCTCTCGTGCCTCCGCGGCGCTGGCCAAGCCCGTCGTCAGAAGCGTGAGCACCAGTCGGCGCAGCCAGGAGGCGATGGTGGCTCGGACGAACATCGACGAGCGGGTGTGCACCCGCGACGCGACTATCGGGGAATCGGAGGCGAGCGATCAAGCCACGACAGGGGTCCACCGCGCCCCGATGCAGCGGCGCACGGCGGGGGCGGCCCCGCCGCGACACGGGGCTCAGTTGCCCGTGGTGTTGGCTCCACCGTCGGTCGTGGTGCCCGTACCCGAGGACGTACCCCCGGTATCGCTGCCACTGCTCGACCCGGAACCGGAGCTGTCGGTGCCGGAGCTGGTGCCCACCAGGCCGCACACGCAGGTGCTGATCCCCGGTGGATTGCCATCACACTCACAGTCGTCCTCGACGTTGCACTGTGGATCGCAGCCATCGCCACCGACCAGGTTGCCGTCGTCGCATTGTTCGGCGAACCCGATGGTCACCCCGGGAATCGAGGTGTCGAACCACATCCCGTCGCCGCAGACCGGTCCGCACAGCGAGGGCGGCGGGTTCTCGAAGCAATCCCAGCCGGGGACGATCATGCACTCCACGCAGCCCGGGCTGTCGACGCCGAGATCTTCACCGTCGTCGCACTGCTCGTCCATGTCGAGAAAGCCGTCGCCACACTTGAAGCAGTCGCTGGGCTCACCCATGCACTCCCACAGCGGGTCGATCACGCAGTTGGAGCAGCCGTCGGACAGGACGTCGTTGCCGTCGTCGCAAGTCTCTCCGCCCTGGGTCTCCACGACGCCGTCGCCACACACCGCCACCGGGGTGCACATGCTCATCAACGGTTGGGGGGGTGGAGGATCGGGGTCGTTGGGATCACCCGGATCGGGGATCACGGGCAGACACGTCCAGTCCGGAAGCACGGTGCAGTCGGCCGGGTTGCAGCCCTCGGGAAGCGGGGTGCCCTCGCACACCTCACCCGGCTCGCGCAGTCCGTTGCCACACTCGATGGGGGCAGAGGCCGTCCCGGTCTCGTCCTCCGCAGCGGGTGGGTTCGAGTCGTCTCCGCACGACGTGCACAGCGAGACCAGGGCAGCGGCAATGAAGCAAGGAAGCAAACGCATGGGTACCGGACGCCATGCTCCCCCAAAGCCGTGCCGAGCGCCATTGGGGGAAGACGTGTCGCCGCAGACCCCGATGCTCCAACGAGCAACCGGCCGGCTGTTGTTCGCGGAATGGACTGCGAACGACGAGCGCGACCGGCGGTCGTGCGTGCGAACCACAACACAGGCGTGCGTCACGCCCCGTTGTGGTGCCGCGGCTATTGCGGGTCTGTCGCTACAGACCCTGGGCCTGTGGCGGCGGGCTCGGCTGACGCAGAAGCTGCCGCACCATGCGAACG
>JAHZJA010000984.1 GCA_022601155.1 Deltaproteobacteria bacterium
AATATCATGTATAAAAACTATGTATACATAATAATACTGACAATGTAGCTATAGTAAGTGAAGGGGAGATTACTAAAACACACGTTAAAACTAGAACAGACGACCTCTCCGAGGTGGCGGCGTACGGCAAGACTCGTTCCTGCCCGCAGCCGGTGGGCATGCCCGGCTGGCCCGGCGTGGAGCCCGTCAACCCATTCCCGGTGCCGCTCCCGGTGCCCGTTCCCATGCCGGTACCTCTCCCCGGGGGACCGTTCCCCGGCGGCGGGCCGTTCCCCGGCTAGTCGACACCACCATGGCCGGCGAGGGGTTTTGCCCCCGTCGGCCGTCCCTTCCCGCGTTCCCGCCGAGCGTCCTCATGACCCACCGCCTCGATCCCCTTGCCCGCCCCGAGCCCGAGCCCCCCTGTGCGAGCCGAAACTACGCGGATCGTTTTCCCGCGCTCCCGTTCCGCCGCTGGCAGGGGCAGCACGTGTCCACGGTGGGCCTCGGCCCCTGCCGCGAGCGCGGACACGACCACGCCGCCTCGATGCTCGCTGCCGTCGCCGCGGGTTGCAATGTGCTCGACATGGCCCCCCACCCCGATCAGGACGGCTACGAGCGCTGCTTGGGCGAGGCGATCCGCAGTGCGGCCGGCCAGGGCATCGGCGCCCGAGCGGCGCTGGCGATCAACGCCACCGTTGGCCTGGTCTCCGACCTGATGGTCCACACCATCCGTCGCCATGGTTTCGCACGGCTCAAGCATCTCGTGGAACAGCGCTACGTCCGGCCAGGCTTGTTCGGCTGGCACGAGCTGGCGGCCAGCTGCTACACCCTGTCCCCGGGATACCTCCGCTACAGCATCGAACAGACCTTGGCGCGCGCCGGCCTGGACTACCTCGACTGCGTGTTCGTCGATCATCCCGAGATTCACCGCCGCACCGCGAGCCCGGCCGAGTTCCACCGACGCCTCGTGGCCGCCTTCGCCACGCTGGAACAGCTATGCTGCGAAGGGACGATCCGCGGCTACGGCATCGCGAGCCCCGAGCCCGTCGCGCTGGACGAACTGCTCGCGCTGGCTCGTACCGCGGCCGGTGGCGCCCCTCGGTTGTCCGCGCTGCGAGTCCCCTACAGCTTGTTGCGACCCGAGATGTGGCCCCTCGTCAAAGAGGCATCCGCGCGAGGCCTGCACGTATTTGCCACCGGGTGCCTCGACGGCGGCACCCCCCAGTACCAGATCCCCGACGAGCTCGACGAGCAGCTGGGTGAGCTCAACGATCCGGCGATCGCGATCCGTTGGGTTCAGTCGGCCCCCGGCGTGGGCACGGCAGTGTTCGGCTCTCGCGACCGTCGACACATTCGGGCGAACCTCGCCGCCGCCCGCCTGCCCCGCTTGCCCTCTGCGCTGTACCGAGCTGCCCACCCCGAGGAAGAAGCCGCGGCATGAAACCCATCCGAGACCCCGTGGACATTCGCGCGCGGCTTACCGCCGAACAGTTCCACGCGCACTATCTGTACCCCGAGCGACCCGTAGTGATCACCGATCTGTGCACCGACTGGCCCGCCAGCGACAAATGGACCAACGATTACCTCGTGAGGCGCTTCGGTGACTATCCGCTGAGCGCCTACTACCACCCCGAGGGCCTCTACACCGCGTGGAAGCGGATGCGGGTCGACACCACCCTGGGCGCGGTGATCACCGGTGGCGATCCCCGGACCTTTGCCTCTGCCGATTTCTTTCCCGAGTGTCCCTATCTCATCGACGACATCCGCGTGCCGTCGCTCGTACGCGCCGAGTGGATCGAGGACGAGGCCAGTCTGTGGATCCAGCCGCGAGGTCATCGCACCGGGCTGCACTGGGACTCGTTCAACTCGCTCATCTCGGTGATACGCGGGCGCAAGCGGGTGTTGCTGTTCAGTCCCGATCAGATCGAGCGCCTGTATCCCTGCCACGTGACGGGCAGCAGGGACTTCAGCCGTGGCAGCTGGAGCCGCATGGACGTGTTCGAACCCGACTTCGAGCAGTTCCCCGCCGCGCGCGAGGCCAGCTACCACGAGGTCTTCGTCGAGCCCGGCCAGAGCCTGCTGATCCCGCGACACTGGTGGCACGCGGTGGAGAACCTGGGCACGCCCACCATCGCCGTCTCGTTCTTCATCACCCCGCAGGGCAAGCCTGAGCTCACCTTCTACTACGACCGCAGGCTGATCGCTGGGCTTTCGATCAAGGTCGGTGTCCTCACGGGCACCCACGCCGCTTGAGATTCCTGGAGCTCGATCATCATGACATCCCCATCCTTTGATTCCCCCGGCCCGCTGCAGGGCATTGGCGTCAGCGCGACGTTCGAGGAAGCCGCGCGGCTGTGCCAGTGGCGCGCGCAGAGCCAGCACCCGGCCTGGTCCCGACTCGACTACCTCCAGCTCGGCATCTACTCGCACCAGTCGGTGCCGCCGTCGCTGCCCGGCGATCTTCATGCGGCGGGCCTGGACGCGGTGGTGCACCTACTCGAGCTCAACCTCATGCGCCCGCTGGAGCTGCAGGCCGAAGCGGCGCGTCGTCTCGTCGAACAAATCGAGCGCATCGGGCCTGTGTGTGTGGAGGAGGACCTGGGGCTGTGGCGCTGGGGCCACACGGAGCTCGAGCAGCACATGCTGCCGCCCGTGTTCGACCAAGCCAGCCTGGACGTGATCGTCGACAACGTTCAAGAGCTGCAGGCCATGCTTCGGGTGCCATTGTTCGTCGAGAACCCGCCGGTCTACTTCGTCGTCGGCGATCTCGACTTGCTGACGTTCATGCGACGGGTGGCGGAGCGGTCGCGCTGCGGGCTCGTACTCGATATCGGTCACCTAGTGGGCTACTGCGCCGCGACCGGGCGCGACCCCCACGAGTACCTCGACGACTGGGACGGCATCGAGCACGTCCGCGAGCTCCACGTTGCCGGCTACGACCTGCGCCCCGACTCCGCGGGCGTGCCCATGTGGTACGACAATCACGCCGCCCCGGTCAGCGACTACGCGCTGGGCCTGGTCGAGCTGGCCCGACGCCGAGCGCGTCGCCAGCTCCCCGTCACCCTCGAGCAAGAGGGGGCGACCTTCGGCCGCATCGCCAGCCACATCCAGCGGGTGTCGCACGAGGTGGCCGCGTGATGGATCGCTACGACGAGTTGATGCTGGGCCTGTACCAGGGCTTCGTCCCGCGCTGGCTCCCGGGGCCGAGTCGGGTGCTGTTCGAGCGGGAGTCGCTGCGCCGTCGCTGTGACCTGGGGCAGCTGCTGAGCACGCGGTTTCCGTGCACGACCTACTGCGGACAGGCACTGATCGACGAAGACTTCGCCGAGCGCGTCTACGCGGCGTGGCCCGCAACCCGCTTCTCGGCCCGCAACGTGGTCACGGGGCTGTTCCTCGCCCTGAACGAGGTGCTCAACGGTATCGACGGAGCGCTCGCCATCCGGGAGCTACTTCAGTACGAAGCGATGGCCATCCCCGACCTTACCTGTGCCCCCTCGGCCGCTCGTGTTGACGAGGCCACCAGCCGGGCCGCGGGCATCGAGGGAGCGGAGGTCTATCGCTTCGTACACGCGGTGCCCGAGCTCCACGCTCGCATGACGCTGTACGCGGGAGCCCGAGCACCGGCGAGCTTCGCCCGCAGCTACACCATCGTCCGTCGCGAGGCCTTCGTTGCCCGCGCTCCCGCCCCCGACGGCCGTGGCTTCGTGGTGACCGACGTAACCCCGTACCTGCCCCCAGTCGGAGTCGACGATGCCCCCGCTCATCATTGATCGCCCATTTTCCTCAATGGCTGCGCTGTGCGAGACGCTGCGCGACCACTACTGGCAACGCAGCCCTGTGGTGTTTCGCGGTCACGGCCTGGGCGATGTCCTCGGAGGCACCGACGACGTGCTCCGCGGGCTGCAGGCGCTGGCCCGGCTGGGCACGCCCGCCCGCATCTATGCCGCCGGTCGACGGCTGGGCACGGTGCAATCGCAGTGGTGTACCAGCGACGACGCTTCGGTCGAGGGCTACGTGCAGCGATTGTGTCGCGACAGTGGCACGGGCGAGGTGCTCGTGGTCACCGACAGCTTCGAACGCAGCGACGAGAGCCTGTGGTTTCGTGCCGCGGAGCTGCTGTCCACGCTGTACCGAACGGTGGGCTTCCCCGTGGGTGATGCCCAGGTCAACGTATTCGCGGGCACCTACTCCCAGACACCGTTCAAGTTCCACAAGGACATTGCCGACAGCATCACGTACGCGCTCGAGGGCCACAAGCGCTACCTCATCTGGGGCTACGACCTTGTGGCCCAGCACCTGCCGCTACCGGCGGATGCACGCCACGAGAACGTCCTGTTCGAGCACTACGACTACCAGCCGTTGCGCTCGTTGGCCACCGTCCTGGAGACGCAGCCCGGCGACATCATCTACTGGCCGTGGGACTGCTTCCACCTCGCCGAGCCGCACGGGGCCCGCTTCAGCGTGAGCATCTCGGTGGGAGTCGTACCGTTCGCTGCTCCATTCGCCACCGTCGACCCCGTAGCCAAGTGCGCCTCCTATGCGCAGCGCACCGAGCAGTTTTCCGTCGGACTGCAGCCCGATCTGGTGAGCAGCCATGTCGAGGCGGCCCGCCGCTCTCTCGAGGACGAGACCGTGCTCGGGGCAGTGCGAGAGGCCGCCCTCTACCGTCGAACCCGCTTCGGCTTCAAGCAAGCACTGCCCACCGTTGCCTCGACTCCGTTCGACGACGACGATGTGCTCGCTCCACCACGGCCTGACCTGGTGAGCTGGACTCCCCACGACAACGGCGTGCTGGTGTCGGTCAACGGACACGGATTCCACACCGCCGAGCACCCCGGGTTGCTCGCGCTACTCGTGCGGCTCAACGAGGGAGACCCGGTTCGTGTGGGGGACCTCCGCGCGGCCTCGGATGACGACGACGACAGCACGCTCGACGAGGACGAGCTCGAGCAGTTGCTCGACTGTCTGCACCAATTTCGAGCGTTCGACCGACAGCCAGCCACCACATCCGTCCAACGTGCCAGGCCGCACTTGGTCTCCGAGGACCTGTTTCACAGCGCGGGACTGTTCCCGCTGCGGCTGGTCGACGACGGGACGGCTGTGCTGATGGGCGAGGTCCGCGACGAGCAACACCGTCGGATCGAGGGCTTCGAGACCCGGGCCGTACGGGTGCCGATGGCAAAGCTGGCCGAGCAGTACGCCGGACGCCCGCCGCTGCCCTGCCGTCCCCGCTACATCTTCACCCAGGGCTATGGCGGCTCCACATTGTTGTGCCGCTGCGTCGACGCCATCCCCGGGTGCTGGTCGGTGCACGAGCCCCCGGTGCTCGGTGACTGGTCGCTGCACTACGGGACCATCGCCGACGAAGACGGGCGGCGCCGCTGGCTCGAAGCGCTACGGCTGCTCACCGCGCTGTTGTTTCGTGCGCGTGATCCCGAGGCTCGTGTGGTGGTCAAGGTGGGGCCGCACGTACAGGAGGTCATGCCCGAGCTGCTCGCGATCGATCCCCGGGCGACGGGCGTGCATCTGTACACCGCGCTGCCGCGCTTCCTCGCCAACACCCTCAAGCGGCCAGAGCGTCGTGGTGAGATGCGCGACGCCGCATGGGCACCGCAGCGTCACCGGGTGGCCGCCCTGCTCGGTACGCCCACCATCAACCCCGCGCGCCTCACCGATGCGCGAGCCATCGCGTACGTGTGGCTCACCGACCTGTTCCTGTACCGGGGACTGCGGGCGCGATCCGAGGCCGCTGCCGTGCGGGCTCTAGACTTCGACCGCGTTCTGGACCAGCCCGCCCAGGGAGTCCGAGCGCTCGCCGAGCAGCTCGACCTCGGCCTCGCGGCGGGAAGCGAGGCCGCGATCGCGAGCGGTGGGTTGTTCGAGCGCCACGCCAAGTCGGGTCTCACCTCGATCTACGATCAACACAGCCGCGAGGCGACGTTGACCCATCTGTTCGAGCGTCACCGCGCCGAGATCGACGATGCCCTGGCCTGGGCTCGCCACCTGTGGGGCGCCGACCTCCCGACGGTGCTCGGCGACGAGCTACTGCCTGCCCCGGACCCTCTTCGCGAGCGACCGGCACCTAGGGAGGCGAACGGCTAGATCGCACGCGCCAGTGCACGCCTGCGGCCGCCCCTGGCGGTGTCGCTCAGCGCTCACAGTGCGCCCGGCACAGCTTCGGCCTCGCTCCTACCCATGAACGGCCCCAGACGCACCTTGGCACCT
>JAHZJA010000985.1 GCA_022601155.1 Deltaproteobacteria bacterium
ACTCGCACGGGAGTCCGAAACCGCCACCGGCCCCCGATGCATCGGGCACGCAGTAGAAGAACTCCGAGGTCATCGGGTCGGGTATGCACACGTTGCCCGGTGCACAGTCGATCAACAACGGGTCGCACGAAGGGCTGCACAGCGGCAGCTCGCCATTGTTGGCGACGGTGCAATTGGAGTCGGCGGGGCACGATGTCTCCCCGGCGACTTCGCCACAGGCACAAAGCGCAATGCAGGTCCCGACCAGCGTCGTGGCATCGACGTCGAAGCACATCGCTCCTCGTTCGCAGTTGTCGTCTCCCGTCGCGCCCCCACCCACACTCAGGCAAGGATCGCCCACACCCACGGGATTGGGGTCGAGCGCCGCGCAGCGGGTGCTGTTCCACGCCGAGCCACTTTGCGCATACGGGGTACACTTGAACCCGTCCGGGCAGTCCTGCGCGTATGGATCGCAGTCGCCCATCCCGGTATAGGGCGACGACTCGCAGGTGATGGGCTCTCCCGTCGTCGTCTCGTCGCCGGTCTCCGTTGCGGGCGGGGTACCCGTGGTCGGCTCCTCGGTATCGGCGGAGGTGGCGGGCGGAGGCTCGTCGGTCGTGATCGCCGCGGTGCTGTCGGCTGGACCAGGGCCAGTGACCGCCCCGCCGGTCGTCGTACCCGGGCTGTCGGTCGACCCATCGGTCTCGTCGGGATTGAGGTCCGGCGAGAAGAGACAGCCGGCCAACAGCGGCGCAGCAAGGAAGGCGATGTGGAGGCGGGCCATCGACATGAGGCCCACGGTAGAGTCGCGACCGCACCGATCGTTACCGCAACGGTGCGCGCGTTAGCTCACAATCCGGGGCGTAAACGCCCTCAGATCAGCCCTCGGCGATGAATTCCAGCTGGCGTGCTTCGAGCACGCGAATGCGGTCGCGGACCTGTGCTGCCTCTTCGTAGCGAAGGTCCTTGGCGAGGCTGCCCATCTGCTTGCGCAGATCCTGAATGCGGGGCCCGATCTCCAGAGGCAGCAGATCGCGATCGGTGATCTCTCCTACGCCGACCGGAATCATCTGAGGGGCAGCCTTCTTGCGTCCGGGTTTGGGCGCGTTGGCGTCCTTCTTCTCGTTGTGCAGCGGGCTCAGCTCACGACGGGTGCTCTTGGGCACGATGCCGTGGGCCTGGTTGTACTCGTGCTGCACTTCACGCCGACGCTCGGTCTCCTCCATCGCCTTGGTCATCGAGGCGGTGATGCGGTCGGCGTACATCACCACCCTGCCCTTGTCGTTCCGCGCCGCGCGACCAATGGTCTGGATGAGCGCAGTGGCAGAGCGCAAGAAGCCCTCTTTGTCCGCATCGAGGATGGCGACCAGGCTCACCTCGGGTAGATCGAGCCCCTCGCGGAGCAGGTTGATCCCGACCAGTACGTCGAAGTCGCCGCGGCGCAGGCCCTGGATCAACTCCACCCGCTCGAGTGTGTCGATGTCCGAGTGCAGATAGCGGACCCGAATCCCCAGGTCGGCGTAGTACTCGGTGAGGTCTTCGGACATCCGCTTGGTCAACGTGGTGACCAGTACCCGCTCGTCGCGATCGGTGCGGGCCTTGATCTCGTCGAGCAGGTCGTCGACCTGTCCGGCGATGGGGCGCACCTCGATCTGGGGGTCGAGCAGGCCGGTCGGGCGAATGATCTGCTCGACCACCACGCCCTGGGTTCGCTCGATCTCGTACTTGCCCGGGGTGGCGCTCATGAACACGGTCGTGCGGGCGCGCTTCTCCCACTCTTCGAATTGGAGGGGCCGGTTGTCCAGTGCCGACGGCAGCCGAAAGCCGTGGTCGACCAGCGTCTCCTTGCGGCTGCGGTCACCGCGATACATGGCGCCGACCTGCGAGACGGTCTGGTGCGACTCGTCGACGACGGTGAGGTAGTTGTCGGGGAAGTAGTCCAGCAGGGTCGGCGGGGCTTGGCCCACGTCGCGCGCGGTCAGGTGTCGAGAGTAGTTCTCGATGCCCGAGCAGTGGCCCATCTCCTCCAGCATCTCCAGGTCGTACATCGTGCGCTGCTCCAGGCGCTGGGCCTCGAGCAGCTTCATGCTGTCGTTGAGGCTCTGGAGCCGCTCGGCGAGCTCGACCTTGATGCCCTCGATCGCACGGCGCAGCTGACTGGCCGGAGTGACATAGTGGCTGGCGGGAAAGATCGTCGCGCGGTGGATCGTCTCGCGCGGCTGCCCGCGAAGAGGATCGATCTCCCGGATGGCCTCCACCTCGTCACCAAAGAACTCCATGCGGATCGCCATGTCGTCGGCGTAGGCGGGGTAGACCTCCACCACATCGCCCCGCACCCGGAAGGTGCCGCGGTGAAAATCGACGTCGTTGCGCTCGTACTGCATCTGAACCAGGCGGCGCAGCAGGTCGTCGCGATCGATCTCGTCGCCCGTGGTCACCTGCGCCGTCATGCCCAGGTAGGCCTCGGCGGCGCCGATGCCATAGATGCACGACACGCTCGAGACGATGAGGACATCGCGTCGCGACAGCAACGAGAACGTCGCGGCATGGCGCATGCGATCGATCTGCTCGTTGATCACCGAGTCCTTGTCGATGAACTGAAAGCGGTAGCCGGTCGTGAACTCGTTGACCAACCCCAGGGGGTTGTACCGAAGCGCGCTGAGATTGGAGTAGATCCAGCGATGCCGCGGACGGGGATCCAGCTTCGGCTCCGGCTCCGGCTCCG
>JAHZJA010000986.1 GCA_022601155.1 Deltaproteobacteria bacterium
CGATCGGTCGGACTCGCAATTTCTTTCGCGGCGAGCCCTCCGGGACCCGCCGCGCGACCAACCCGCGGTACCGGGCCCCCGCTACCAGCCCGCGGTACCGGGCCCCCGCCACCGTGCCCGCGCTACCAGCCCGCGCTACCGGGGCCGCCCTTGAACGGGCCCACCACGTGGGAGGTGACCCAGCCGCCATAAAACCCCCCGGGCTGCGGCTGCGCACGCTCTTGCCCCACCCAGCAGGCATCCATCGCGTCGCAATAGAACGCCACATGGTCGAGCACCTGGGCGAAATCGTCGAACGGATCGGGGTAGCTCCACGCCGCCCGCTCGGCGACCTTCGACCCCGCGCGCACCGTCCAGTACACGGCGTCACCCTTCCACTCGCACAGCGACGTACCCGGAGCCCGCACGAGCATGTCGAGGTCCACGTCGGCGGGGGGCAGGTAGTACGTGGGCGGATGCGAGGTCTCGAGCGCGCGTAGAGCCGCCGTGGTGTCGGCGACCACTCGCCCGCCGAACTGCACCCGCACACGGTGCGGACACACGTCCAGCCGGGGAGGCCGGGGAAACGCCCACGCCGACTCCTGGCCCGGGCCCGGCGTCTCCACATGGCTCGGTCGAGGTCGTCCGGGCAGGCCCCACTTGGCACGCCCGCGGGCGGCAGCGTCGGTCAGTTTCGCCATCAGGATTCGGTCTCCGTTGTGCCCAGCCCACGCAGCAGCACGTCCACCATGGCGCGGGCTTCGGCTTCGTCGTCCCATGCATGCTCGGGCATCAGCACGTAGCGGGTGATCACGTAGCCCAGGATGAGGCTGATGAACATCCGGAGGATGCGCTCGGGGGGCATCTCGCGTAGCCGCCCCTGGGTCATGCCCCGCGTCATGCCAGCGGATGCCACCGGAAGGATCGTCTTGGCCCAGTAGGTGGCCAGTCGCTGACGGAAGGCATCGTCCAGCAACGTCTCTTGCACGATGGCCTTGACCAGCTCGACGTTCTCGCTGGCAAAGCGCAGGCGATTGAGCGCGACCGCCACCAAGCGCTCCTCGGCCGAGCCTTGGCGCATCAGCTCGGGGGCGAGGTCGGCGAAGACCCGGGCCCCCATCATCGCCTCGAGCCCAGGGCCAACGGCCGCCGCGAACAACATCGCCTTGGTGCGGTAGTGAGCGAAGATCGTCTTCTCAGCCACCCCCGCCCGGCTGGCAATGAGCCGGGTGGTGGCGCCGCGAAAGCCCTGCTCGGCAAACACGGCGATGGCGGCAGCAATCATCTTCTTGCGGGTGGGGTGCTCTTCGGCCGACGCCCCGCCGCGCTGCACCCCCTCGAGCAACAGCCCCAGGTGATCGGTCGACGCGGAGGGTTGGGTCTTGGCGGGCACGGTCAGGCGGCAGCGTCCGTCGCTGGAGGCAACGCGGGCGGCTGCACATTGTAGCGGCGTCTCACCTCCTCCAGATCATCGTCCATCTCTGCCCACAGATCCCAGCTCCCATCGGTGAAATCGCGGGTCACCGCTGCGCCCCTGCACACGGCATCGACGAATCGGTGCGGCACCAGCATCCCGGTGGTGGGCGTCGCGATCGGGGCCATTCGGATGCCCAGCTGGAACTGACACAACGCGAACAAGATGATCGCAAAGGGATCTTCGCGACGGTAGCCGGCCTGGAACGACGCGGCCAGGACCTCGCTGCTGGGGTCGGTGCCATAGCCGGCCAGAACGTGGGTGATGTCGTGGTAGGCGATGAGCCAGGGCGCCGCCCCCCGGGTCCCAGGTCGTGGAATGCCCGCGCCGTCGAGGAACTCGACGAACCGACGGCCGAGCGTCGCCGGCGGCAGTGCCTCGAACTCGGCGAACCGACGCATGATCGTCTCGTCGCGCCACAGCCGGGCAATGACGCCCAGCATGCGAACGACCGCCCACCAGCCGGCTTTCTTGCCGTAGGCCCGGATGGCCCGCACGGCCCAAAACCGCGGCATCAGGTGCAGACGCAGCCGCCAGTGTCGCCCGCGGGCGATGTGCCGAAGGTCCAGCAGGGCAGGAGTCTCGACGCCAACCGCCGCCGCCAGACGATCGACGCGTTCCACCGTTTCGATGGCGGGACGGCCGTCGGCAATCGCAGCGACGATCGCCAGCCGAATCAGCTGCACACCGAGCACGGGATCGGTCACGACCGCTGCCGTGTGCTCGGGTGCAGTGGGCTCGATCGCATCGGCATCGAGGGCCAACCCCACCTTCCGCAGCACCGCCTCCGCCAGAGCACGGGCAACGGGGGGCCACGGCCCCTCGGGTGCGACCACCGCACGGGTCGCTGCGAGCCCCTCACGAACGAGGGCGGCCGGCAGCGTGTGGCCAGGGATTGAAAGGGGGACCAGGGTGGCGTTCATGTCGATGACGGCTTTCTTGTAAGCAACCACTTACCATATGAAGTAAGCACTTACTTACTTCAATCGAAATCGGCCGAGTATCGTGATTCCCCAATATTTCTAGCTATCAAGAGCCATATCGCGCAAAATTCGCAGTGCTCCATCGCGCTCGTTCACGACTGAGCGCCCTTGTCGCTGGCACGACGGAGAGCCCCTGAGCCATCCCGAGTCTCGATGTCCGGATCGGCCCCGACTCGACGTGTTGTTCCCCGCCGCGAGCAACGACCGCCTGCCGCTTCGGCCCGAGCACACTCCGCCGCGGCGACCTCGTGCGTCGGCGCGGCGAGCCTCCTTTCAGTAGGAGTGCTCGTCCAGCTTCACGCGACCGCGGAACACCCAGTACACCGTCGCTGTGTAGGCCGCGACCAACGGCATGCCGATCAACGCGATGATCGCCATCAACCGCAGCGTTCCCTGTGAAGAGGCGGCCCGGTAGATGTCGAGACCATGGCTGGGATTGGGACTCGAGGCGACCAGCAGCGGGAACAATGCCGCCGCGACCAGGAACACCAGCCCGGCAATCGCAGCGCACGACGACGCAAAGGCCCGACCATCGCGGCCGTGGGCGAGGCAGCGCGGGATGTTGGCCAGCGCCAGCACGAGCAAGACCGGCATCGCCCACACCGCGGGCCACCGCTGGAAGTTGGTCAGCAGATGGGGAACCCCGGTGAGAGCCAGCCCGGCGACCACGACGTTGAGCACGCAAAACAACGCCCACGCGATCCAGGCCCACCGACGCACGCGGTCTTGTAGCGGCCCCACGAGCTTGAGCTGCAGGTAGATCGCCCCGTGCATCGCCGCGCCAACCACCGCCACCGCGCCGACCGCCAGCGAGAACGGATCGAACAGATCCGCCAGGCTCCCGGCGTAGTGCCCGTGGGTGTCGAGTGGAATGCCGCGGACCACGTTGCCCAGCGCCACGCCGAACACGGCGGTCGCGACGAAGCTGGACAGGAAGAACGACAGATCCCAGTAGCTCCGCCAAAACCGCGAGTCGACCTTGGACCGAAACTCGATCGAGATCGCCCGGCCCACCAACGACAGCAACACGACGATGACCGGCAGATAGAAGCCCGACAACACCGTGGCGTAGACATCGGGAAACGCGGCGAACAGTGCCCCACCGAAGGTCACCAGCCACACCTCGTTGCCGTCCCACAGCGGCCCGATGCTGTTGATCACCAGGCGTCGCTCCGTGTTGCCGCGGACGAACGGATGAAGGATGCCCACCCCCAGGTCGAACCCGTCGAGGACGGCGTAGCCGGTGAGCAGCACCCCCAACAACACGAACCACACGATGTTGAGGTCCATCAGTCGTCCGCCTCTCGGGCCTCGTCGGCGCGGCTGCGTGCCGTGGCTTCGGTCTGGGTGTCGGTGTACGAGTGACCCCCGCGACCGACGCCCGCCGCCGCCGCCGCGCCGACCAGACTGCTGGCCGCGCGCTCGGGCTGTCGAGGCTCGGGCTCGGGAGGCCCGTGACGGATCTTCTCGTTGACCACGAACAGCCACACCGCGAGCAACGCCAAGTACACCAGCGAAAATGCGATGAGCGACGTGAGCACGTGCTCCGCGGGAACGTTCGCCGACACGGCATCACTGGTTCGCAGCAGGCCGTAGACCACCCACGGCTGGCGCCCGACCTCGGCCGCGACCCACCCGGCCTGGTTGGCCAGATACGGCCCGATCACCGCCACCACGAACAGCCACAGCAACCAGCGCTGGGTGAACAACCGGCCTCTCCACCACAAGACCAGCGCGAGCGAGGTCATCCCGATGAAGGCCATGCCCAGCGCGACCATCAGATGGTAGCTGACGAACGGCACGACGACCGGTGGTCGGTCTTCGGGCGGAAACTGGTCCAGCGCGGCCACGGGGCGGTCGAAGTCCTCGTAGATGAGGAAGCTGAGCATCCCTGGGATTGCGATCCCGTAGTCGACCCGCTGTGCCTCTACGTCGGGCCAGCCCATCACCCACAGCTCGGTCCCGTGGTCGGCCGAGACGAAGTGCCCCTCGAATGCGGCGAGCTTGGCGGGCTGGTTTTCCGCCACGGCCTTGGCTTGCGCGTGCCCACCGACCAGCTCGCCCCACGAGGCCAGCGTGCCCACCACCAGCGCAATGACGAAGCTCTTTCGGGCGAAGGCTTGGTGTCGGTTGTGGAGCAGATACCAGGCGCTCACGCTCATCACGAAGAACGCCCCGAGGATGAACGAGCCCAGCAACACGTGCCCCAGCCGATGGACCGAGGAGGGGTTGAACACCATGGCCCAAAAATCGGTGATCTCGGCCCGCATCATCCCCTCGTGCTCCACCAGGCGAAATCCGGCCGGGGTGTGCTGCCACGAGTTGGCGATCACGATCCACACCGCGGAGAAGCACGAGCCGAGGAACACCATCAGCGTGGAGAAGAAGTGCATCCGGGGGCCGACACGGTTCCACCCAAACACCAGCACG
>JAHZJA010000987.1 GCA_022601155.1 Deltaproteobacteria bacterium
CCTCCATCGAGCCGGAGGTGTC
Source organism: Deltaproteobacteria bacterium (assembly GCA_022601155.1). Lineage (GTDB taxonomy): Bacteria > Myxococcota_A > Polyangia > Nannocystales > Nannocystaceae > Paraliomyxa. The sequence continues at coordinate 23 of JAHZJA010000987.1, forward strand.
GACGACGAGGGTGACGTTGACGGGGGGACGGCTCTGCGCCGACAAGAACTCGCTGCTCACGCCCACCTGCAACAGGTACTCACCGTCGGGCGCGCCCGGGGGATGGAACAGGGTGGGAGTGATGGCGACCGTACCCGGTGCGGCGGCGGGGTAGCCGAAGTCGTAGTAGTTGAAGAACTCCCATGTGCGGATGGCCACCGACTGGACGCTGCCCCAGCCGCTGAGCACCGTCTCGCGGACCTGGACGGGCGACGACATCGAGTTGCTGTCGTCGGGCGACAGGAACAGGGTCACCTCGTCGTCCGCGTTGCAGGACTCTTCGTCGGTCTCATTGTCGACGCCGCGGTCGTCGGGCTCGGGCGGAGGCTCGGGCGGGCTGCCGTCGCCGCCATCGTCAGGCCCACCCGTGGCTCCGTCGTTGGGCTCGTCGGCGGGCTCGTCGTCGGGATCGGCGGGCGCGTTGCCGCCCTCGTATCCGTTGCCGTCGCCGTATCCGGGGTCGAGATCGAGACTCGCCTCGGTGGAGGAGCAGCCGCCGATGCCAATCGCGAGCCACGCGAGCAGCGAGACGGACTGGCGGAGACGACGCGTTGCGGAGGAAGACATGTTCGATTTCGGAGGCGCCCTGGCGGGTACCCCTGCCCAAACAGTGTGCAAAACGGGTTCCCCGGCCGAACAATGCCGTGATTTCAACGACCCGGCCGCGGCCTGGGGCAGGGTGGGACGCGCTCGACGGGCGGGGGTAGGGCGTCAATGTCCTGGATCGGTGGCGAGTGATGACGCTGACGTCGTGATCACGGCCTGATCGGGCGCGGCTGCCGGTTCGCTCACCTGGCAGGAACGTGATGTAGGAGCACGATGGAAGGCTCCATGACAGCCGGGACGGACCCGACGCATGGGGCTCGCAATGGGCCTGGGCGCCGGCGGTCCGAGCTGCTACGGCCGGGGCAGGATGCGCGGCCAGCCAGGCGGCAGGCTCGGCCCCGATGACACGGTCGCCGGGCCCGTCGGCGTCGCCGGGGCACGCGTCGCCGATGTGATTGCTTCGGCTCGTTGCCCTTGCCCCGACTGGGTACGCACGAGGCGCAGCTGGAAGGACGACGTCTCACTCGGCGGCGGATGGTTGTCGACATCGGCGGCCTGCCCATCGACTCCGACATGGGCCCGGCGCTCACCCTTGGATGGCCCGGGCCCAGTCGCGTCGCTCGTCGGTCGCTGGACTACGGCTTGGGCAGGGCGAAGGCGTGCACGTTGCCGCCCTGGTTCTGCACGTGCGTCTTGTTGCTGAGCGTCGTGAGCTCTGTTTCCAGCTGCTCGCGCAGGTCGCCACAGCTGGGCCACTTGGCAAAGTTCATGAACTCGCGGACGGTCGAGGCCAGGGTCGGGAAGCCACGCTCCGGCACCACGTCGATCCCTGGCTGGGAGCCGGCGATGATGAAGGCTCCGGGCTGGATGTCGGCAATTTGTTCGCGGTCTGCGTCCTCAAAGGCAATGACGCCGCTGAGGGTGAAGTCGTTGACGATCTCTACCTCCACCGCCGCGGTGTCGAACCAGCTGCCGAACGCGTGGATGTCGACGGCGTACTCGACGTGCTGCCTGATCTCGTAGGTCCGCCCCTGCACCAGGACCTCGTCGTCGTTGAAGCCGTACCGCTTGGTGGCTCGCAGGGTGCGAGTCTGGTCGTCCGTGCCGACTCCGACCGTATAGAGCAGTCCGTTGAGCAGGGTGACGGAGGAGTTCTTGGCTTTGGAGATGAGCTCGCTCTTGTTGGTGTCCTGCAGCGGGTCGAACTCATCCAGCGCGTACTGGTTGGCGATCTCGACCAGGTCGAGCAGCAGATCCTTGGTGAAGTTGCTCTCGGTGCTCTTGCTCAGCTGCACGGACTGCCGCACGAGGACCGTGGGGTCGTCTTGGTGATCGTCCACGATGCTCGTCGCGGCCACGCCGTGCACGCGCATCTCGGTGCGCTCCGCACCCCACGAGTCCTTGACCCTGGTGTAGCCGCGCATCTTGCCGTAGTAGCTGGTCTCGAGCTTGAGCCGAGGCACGTACTCGGGATGCGAGGGACACACCGGCGTGAGCACGGTCGCCGCGAAGGTCGAGGCGCCCAGCGGCGGGCTGGTAAAGCCCTTGTGTTGGGAGGTCTTGGCGTAGACGCGGGCCTTGTAGGTCACGGCAGGGCCCTCGAGCCAGCCGCTCTGGCTGGACTGAAGCCCGGAGGCGTCCTCCACGTAGTCCTCGGGCTCGGGCCCGATCTCGCTGCTGGGGCGCTGCTCGTCGATGGTCGTTCCCACTCCGGTGAGTCGCTCGTACTGGGTGTAGTTGGGCACGTTGACCAGCACGGAGCAGTTGTCCGAGTTGGCCTCGACGACCCGGGCGGCCTCCGCAAGGGACGTGATGCATGTGTGGCCCGCAGGGCAGCCCTCGTCGGAGTTCCGGAAGGTCAGGTCGGACGCATGGCTCGACAGGTGTTCGGCCAAACCGACGTCCTTGGAACCCGCGGTCCAGTCGCGGGTGGCCTGCATGACGTTGTTCGACACGAAGACAACGGCGGGAGCCATGCGTTCGGCGTTGTCGGTATCGAGCGATGCGCTGCGCAGCGCCTGATCGGGGGCATTGCCTTGATCGTCGCACCCGGCAATGCTCAATAGCGACAGTCCAAGGCCGGCGTAGATGGTTGCGAGGGTGCGGTTGGTCTTCGTTCGATGCATGGTCGTCTCGTCGCGTGGGTGCAGGGGCCCGTCTTCGCTAACTCTGCGCGGAGTCCGCCCTCGGAGCCCAGGATTGAATGACGGGCTTCGGGACCCGTGATGCCTACAGAAGTGCCGCATGCGCTCCACGACTGGAGGCGTGCCTCTTCTTGAGTCACTTGACGGCCGCGACTGTATTCAGCCGAGCGTATTGTCTGCGCCAGGGGCCAGCTGGTCCGAGCCTGTCGGCGCCGGTTCGGTCAACGGCCCATCTCTTCGCGCACCATCCCCGCCCACGTCTGCAATCCCATCATCGTCGACTCGACCAGCTCTGGGCTCTCGGCCAGCTCGGTCATCACGACCTTGAGTCGCTCCTTGCCGCGGCGCAGGCGGGTGTAGACCGTCTGCGGGGGCACGCCGAGGAGCTCGGCGATCTGGGTACCGTTGAGGTCCTCGACGTGGTTGAGCTCGAGCACGATCTGTTGATCCAGGGGCACGCGTCGCAGGGCTCGTACCAGCAGTCGGGTCTCTTGCTTGAGCCGCAGGTTGGAGGTGAGCGAGCGAGAGCCGTCGGCATCGCCGACGCAGATGTCCTCGAAGTCGTCGAGCTCGCGCTTGCGCTTGACCTTCTTGCGGTAGTAGCGGCGCAGGATGTTCATCGCGGCGGCGAACAAGAATAGTCGGAAGGCCTCGATGTCCTTGACGTTCTCCTTGTTCTTCACGCACGCGAGCATCGTGTCCGAGATGAGCTCTGCGGCGTCCTCGGGATCGTTGACCTTGTTGTGGAAGAACCGGGTCAGTACGCCGAGATACCGACCTACGAGCTTCTCGCCCGATCGGTCGTCACCCCCCACGCCAAGCATCGAGAAGCTCCCAGTCTTCCATCGATGCACAACCTAAGCGACGGTGGACGACGGACGCAACGGGTCCTGCCGCAGCAGCGTCGGTATCGGCCGCGCTTCGATCACAGGGTGGGTGCAGCGTTGGGGGACGCATCGGCGAACGGGGAGTCCGCTCGCGCCCCGACCTTATTCAGCAGTTCTCGTTTTTACCGATGGGGGCCCTTTGTGCAGATCTTTGCCGGGGGCTGGTCGGTGGTGGAAGGGAAACACTGACTGTCGATTTCTGGCCGTTTTGAGCCGACGGACGCCTGTTCTGAGCGATCGGGGGAACTGTCCGTCGGCGGCGCCGTACCACTCGTGAGAAGCTGGATTCCCAGGTCCGAAGGCAGCCACCATGTTGAATCGATCGCGTTGGTTCGGATTCGCCCCGTTGTTGACCGCGGTGGGCTTGGTCATGGCACTGGCCGGATGTGGATCGACTGCACCCGCCTCGACCGCGTCTCCGACCGTCGTGGTGGGGCACGCAATCGTCGGCCAAGTGCTCGCCCACGACGGTCGTACGCTCGCCGATGGCCGCGCTCAGCTTCGTGTGCCGGGGCCCCGAGGTGTGGTGACCGATGTCGAGCTGGCCGACGACGGTGCACTGACGCTCGAGACCGACTATGTCGGGTTTGCGTGGCTCGAGCTGAGCGGGGTCGCGCATGCACCAACGACGATCCCGGTGGTCTTGGGGCCGGAGCCCATCTCCATCGACGTGAGGCTCGGGACCAACGACTACCGCAAGGCATTCGGCGAGCTACGGCTGACCGTGAGGCGTGGCGATGGTGTGCCGCGGTACGTGCGAGCGCGGGCCGTCGGCGATGGCACGTTCGAGGCCGTGCTCGACCAGGGACCGGGGCCGGTGGAGATTGCGTGGTCCAGCGCGCTGGCGGGCTGCTGCGGTGAGACGTTGGCGGGCACGGTTGCTCTCGATCTCGACCAGCCGCCGCGTTTCGTACCCGATGGCGCAGGACGGTTCAGGCAGGTCCTCGACCTCGGGCCGGGGCCAACGCGTTTGGTGTTCGACCCGCAGACGCTTGCTGCGGCCGGACTTGCGGCGACCATCGACTTCGACCCACCCGATGGCCCCGCCGCGAGGGTGGCATCGATCGTGACGCAGACACAGGAGCGGGAGCAGCAATTCTCCGAGCAGCTTCTCGCCGAGGTACGGAGGGGTGGCGAGGCGGGCCGGACGTTCGTGGCGCACTACCCATGGGACCGTCAGATGGAACCTCTGGCTGCGATGGCGCGAGCAGAGCCAGACCCTTCGGTGCAGCGGGTCGGCTGGGTCGGGTACTTTGCTCGGCCGCCGTCGGCGGAGCCCTCGGCCCGGGAGCGCGAGGTGGCTGCGGCCGTGATGGATGCGGTGCCTCCCACCGACCCCGCGTGGGACTTCGGCCGCATCGAAGCTCTGCTGCGGGCGGCCGAGGGGATCCCCGGAGCCCAGACCTACGCCCAACGGGTGGTCGACGGCCATCCCGATCCTGGGGTGGTGTCTGTCGCACTGTGGGCGCGGGCGGGCTGGTCGAGTCGGACGACGGCACAGCGCGAGGCCGACCGTGTGGCTCTCCGCTCCGAACGATTTCGCCCCACCGAGGGGGGCCGACGGATCGCGGCAGAGGATGGCGCAGTGCCAGACCTGCGTCGGCCACTGCCGTCGTTCGAGCTGACGACCCTCGACGGATCGGGGTCCATTGCGTCCAACTCGCTACGCGGAGGGCTACACCTCATCAGCTTCTGGGCGACGTGGTGTGAGCCCTGTGTCGACGAGATGCCCGCTTTGCACGCCCTCCACGACCGCTTCGCCGAGGCGGCGGGGCTGCAGATCGTCAGCGTGGTGGTCTCTGACGAACCCGAGCAAGTCGCACGGTTTCGCGCGCTTCAGTTTCCGATGCCGTGGCGTCACGCTCGGGTGGATACCGCCGACAAAGGGGCGCTGTGGTCGATGCTGGAGCTCGATGCAATGCCCGCCGCCGTCCTGGTCGATGACCAGGGGGCGATCGTCGCCTCGGGAAGCCCCGAAGTCGTCCACGCGATGGCGCGGCGATTGCTGAGCGAGACACAGGACGGGCTCGAGATGGATCTCGAAGGCCGATCGCCCGAGGAAGCCAAGAAGATTCGAGAGCAGGTGCGCGCGCTCGAGGCGATGGCCGCCGCACAAGCAGGCGCGCCCGCGAGCCGTTGAGCACGGGCGTCGCTGCGTACACAGCGGGGATGGTGGCGTCGGGCCGAGAGAACTCGGTGGCCGTCAGGGCAGCAGCTGCGTGTCGAACATCGTGGCGATCGCCTCGGACGCGTGGAGCTCGGTGGAGCTATGGCCGAACACGCACGACTCGTTCCCCGGCCAGCAATGTCCGCCGCCGTCGATGGTGCACAAGGACACCTCGACCTCGCCGTTGCAGCTCGGCCACGTCTGGCACTGGATGTCGCCCTGGTCAAAGGTGGTCTCGGGCTGCCCCGAGCACCCGTTGCGGGCCGCCCAGGCCTCCATCATCGGCATGACCGGAGGCACGGAGTTGTAGCCGACGATCGTGTCGGCTGTGCCGTGGAACTGCAGCATCGAGACCGGGCGCGAGGGAGTGCACGGCGTGATCAGGCTCAGTACGCCGGCGACCGAGGCGGTGGCTGCGAACATGTCGGCGGCCTCGCAGGCGAGTCGATGGGCCATGTGTCCGCCGTTGGACATCCCTGTCGCATAGACCCGCCGCGGATCTACGCACATCTTGGAGGCCACGTCGGCGACCAACGCTCGGGCAAAGCCCACGTCGTCGACGCCACTGGAGCTCGCCTGGCCGCAGCACACGCCCGCATTGAACGAGTTACCGATGCCGGCGGGGTAGGCCACGAGCATGCTGTGGCCCTCGGCGATGCCGTTGAACTGGGAGAACGACGCCTGCTGGGACGGTGAGCCCAGGAGACCATGGAAGTTGAGCACCAGTGGTGCCAGCGCCATCGGGTCGTAGCTGGTGGGGACGAACAGATCGTAGGTCCGCGAGACTCCGTCTACGTCGACTGCGATCCGAGTGTGCGTGCCGGGCTCGAACAGCGAAGCGGTGTCGCACGCCATCGGAGGCGGGGGTCCGTCATCGCCTGCGCTCGAGTCCGCCCCGGTCGCGGGATCGGCCGACGTGGCGGCGCCGTCCCCCGAGTCGACCCCCTCGGAGGTCGGTGTGCCACCTCCATCACTACTGGCCGGTGGCGCACCCGTACTGCTGGCACCCATGCCATCGGTCCCGAGGCCATTGCTCGCTTCACCGCAGCCGCACGCGGAGACGAGCCCGGCGACGATCCATCGAATGTTCCGCATCCCCACGGCTGGAGGGTAGCAGTGTGTAGGTGTGCCGTGGGGGTCGGCGCCAATACCGTTCGTTCGTACGGTCGTGGCTCTGTGACCGGGCGGACGCATCGCCGCGAATGCCAGTGGGCGGCGAGTTGGAGGCGGTGCGTCGGGTCTGGGCGCCGCCGGGAGGTCTGGGGGTCGAAGATCTTGGGAAGTCCTTCGGACTGGTTGGGCCGATTGCATCACTGCAACACGAGCGAGCACGGGCGCAGCGGTGTGCCCTCGATGGGACGGGGCACCCGCGGCCGAGCCCCTTGGCGCGAGCATTGGGCTGGGCACGGATGGCTGACGTCGCGCCCGAGTTCCGTTGAGCAAATACGATACAGCTGTACGAATTTCCCCTCCGACTGGTTGAACCGAGGGGAGCACTGAAAGGGGGTCAACTCTTGAAAGTGATCTCGCAACGATGAAGTCTCCAATCCACCACCGTTTACTCTGCGCTGCCGCACTGCTTCCCTTGGTCGGAGGCTGCGACATCGACTCCGACGATCAGCGACGCGATGAGGCGGACGACCGCGTCATCGACGGGCAAGATGCACCCGCAGGCTCCTACAACTTCATGGGCATGATGGACAACGGCGTCGACTTCTGCTCGATGGTGGCCATCCATCCCGAGTGGATCCTCACCGCTGCTCACTGCATCTACGACGACGACAACAACTTCGTGCTTCGATCCCCGCTGGCGCAGTGGGATGCAGTCGTGGGCCGCACGCTCCTGAGCGACAACAATGACGGCGTCGAAGTGGACTTCGATCAGGCGCACCGTCTGCACCCACCCAACGCCCCGTACACGACACAGTTCGATCTCGCGTTGGTGCACATCACCAGCCCGCTGCCGGGCAGCCACGTGGCCGAGATCGCGCCCACTGAGCCGGGGGCGGGGGAGGCCGTGCGGATCTTGGGGTACGGCCAGACCGAGCACGGCGTCTTGGCGGGGCGCCTCAAGTTTCGCGACGTCACGCGTCGGGCGGTCTGTTTCGCCGGGACGTTTTGCACCGAGGCCGGGGTGGGAGCAGGAGACTCGGGCGGTGCGACGGTCAATGGCCAGGGCCAGTTGGTGGGGATCAACGCCGCCCGGCTGTTCGCGACCGAGTCGGAGATGGCGCGGCCCATCATGTATCGCGGATGGATCGAGACGATCCTGCCCGATCGCCACCAATCGCAGTACATCCTGACGCAGGACGGCATTCGCTACCGTCAGGGACTGACGGGTGGCTTCTCGGACTACCCGGCCGCGTTCACGCCAGGCGAGGGAGAGATGCAGGCGGTCTCGCGGTTCGTGGCCTACCCGGGCAACACCGAGAGTGTGGTCGAGTACCTGTTTCGCGGCGGTGAAATCTGGCTGCGCGAGAGCCCGGCCTCGGCGTGGGCCCCGTCGACGTTGGCACCAGTCGGGAGGGGTTGGACCAATGTCGCGAGCATCACCGAAATCGATGGCTGCGACTCGGGCGAGCTGCGGTTCTTCAACACGAAGGTCGACCGTACCCGCGGGAACGTGGCGCAGGGCTTCGGCTGCGGCGACGACTGGTACGCGCGATCGGTCTCCATCGTGGGATACGTCCACCCTTGGGAGGCCGGCGCGGGCTGGAGTCACATCGGTACGGAGGCCCAGTGGCTCGACATGGTCGAAAATGGTGGGCTGAGCACCCTCAAGCCACAGGTGGCCAACGACGCCGAGATCGTGATGGGTAGCTGGGCGTACGAACGGACCGACTTGAGCGACATGTTCACCCCCACCGAGCGACACTACCAGTCGATCGGTTTCGACAAGTCCGCGGCGTCGGGGGCGTTTGCCGGGTGGTACCGCATCGTCGACGGCAACAACTGGGACACGCCATGGATCGGCCCGACGACGGCGGCCGACATCGGTACCGGGATCAACGAGGTCCAGGGCGCCGCGGTCCTGGACCTGCGCTAGCGCGATCGGTCCCGCCTGCGGTGGGAAGGGCTCGCGCGTCCGCGACCCGGGGGCGACGACCAGGATGTTCGTCGCCCTGCTCGGCCTCGCGTTCGGCCAGCCAGCGCCCGATGGGCTCGCGCCGGCTGGCGGGAAAACTCTCGAAGCCCTGGAGCACCTCCATCGCATCCTGGGCGAGGATTCGAGCTCGAATGGGGTCTCGGTCCGCGTTCCACAGCGCCCGGGCGAGCAAGAAGTCGAGCTCGGCCCGAAACGCGGGGTCTTGGCGGGCCTTGGAGTCCAAAGCTCGCGCGCGCTCGACCACCTCGATGGCGGCCTGGGTGCGGCCGCGCTCCATGTGAATCTCGCCCGTCACGCGCAGGGCGTAGATGAGCTCGGGGTGGTCGGGTCCGAAGTGCTCTTCCCACAGCGCCGTCGCGCGGCCGACGAGGCGTTCGGCTCGCTCGATGTTGCCGGAGTGGCGTTCGGCGTCGGCGAGGTTGAGCAACGCCCCGCCGAGGTCCGGATGCTCGGTCCCGCGATGCTCCTCCAAGATCGACAGTGCCCGCCGTAGCACCGTGCGGGCTTCGTCGTTGCGATCGAGGTCGGTGAGCACCCCGCCGAGGTTAGCCAGAGCGTCGGCCACCTGCAGATGCCGGGGGTGGAGCGCACGTTCGCGAATGTCGACCACTTGCTCGAACAGGGCACGCCCGCGCTCGAACCCGAACTCGCGTACCGCACACCCTGCCATCGCATTGAGGGCGTGGGCGGTCAGCGGGTGATCGACGCCCACGCTGTGCTCGAAGATCTCGCGTGCACGCTGCAGCTCGGTTCTCGCCTCGGCGTAGCGGCCAAAACGCACGAGGTGAGCACCGATGTTGGTCATCGTGATC
>JAHZJA010000988.1 GCA_022601155.1 Deltaproteobacteria bacterium
CGTTCACCAGCGGCGCCACCGAGTCGAACAACCTCGCGATCAAGGGCATTGCCGAGTACCTGGGTGAGAAGGGCAAGCACATCATCACCGCGGTCACCGAGCACAAGGCGGTGCTCGACGCGTGCAAGTACCTCGAGCGCCAGGGCTACACCGTCACCTACCTCCCGGTGGGCACCGACGGTTTGGTCACCGCTCAGCAGGTCGCTGACGCCATCACCGACGAGACGATCCTCGTCTCGCTGATGTTCGCGAACAACGAGACCGGCGTCATCCAGCCCGTCGCCGAGATCGGCGAGGTCTGCCACGCCCGGAAGGTGCTGTTCCACACCGACGGCGTGCAGGCGTTCGGCAAGGTGCCCATCGACGTGCAGGCCATGCACATCGACCTGATGAGCATCTCCGGCCACAAGATCTACGGCCCCAAGGGAGTCGGAGCGCTGTACGTGCGACGCCGTCGCCCGCGGGTGCGCCTGACCCCGCAGATTCATGGTGGCGGCCACGAGCGTGGCAACCGTTCGGGCACGCTCAACGTCCCCGCGATCGTCGGCTTTGGCGAGGCGGCACGCATCGCTCGCGAGGGGATGGCCGACGAGGCCGTGCGCATCGGTGGGCTTCGCAACCGTCTGCGCGATCGTCTGCGCGAAGAGGTCCAACATGTGACCCTCAACGGCTCCGAGGAGCACGTCCTGCCCGGGACGCTCAACATGAGCTTCTCCTACATCGAGGGCGAGTCGTTGCTGATGGCGCTCAAGGACATCGCACTGTCCTCGGGCTCCGCCTGCACCTCGGCGAGTCTCGAGCCGAGCTACGTGCTCCGGGCGATGGGGCTCAACGACGAGCTCGCGCACTCGAGCTTGCGGATGACCATCGGTCGCTTCACCACCGTCGAAGAGATCGACTACGTCGTCGATCTCATCAGCAAGCACGTCACCCGCCTTCGCGACATGTCCCCGCTGTGGGAGATGGTCCAAGAGGGCATCGACCTGGAATCCATTCAGTGGACAGCGCACTGATGATGCCCTCCGCGGGCGATTTTCGGCTGGCCTCCAGCGAGGTAGCCCCCCAACGGGGGGCGATGACGAAGGCGTGCGCGGGTTTGGGTCGTGGCTTTCGCCACGAGCGGGGTGCCCGGTGGGCCCGCCGTGAGTTCGTCTCCCAGTGGGGAGCGATAATGAGGGCGTGCGCGGGATTGGCTGGTGGTCTTCGCCACGAGCACAGTGCCCCGTCAGCGCACAGTGAGTTCGTCTCCCAATCAGTCTAGAGTGGAAGTGAGAGCATCATGGCGTACAGCGAAAAGGTCATCGATCACTACGAAAATCCGCGGAACGTTGGGAGCCTCGACAAGGGCGAGACCGACGTCGGAACCGGGATCGTCGGCGCTCCAGCGTGCGGCGACGTGATGAAGCTTCAGATCAAGGTCGACGAAGGCGTCATCACCGACGCCAAGTTCAAGACCTACGGCTGTGGATCGGCCATCGCCTCGTCCAGCCTCGTGACCGAGTGGGTCAAGGGCATGAAGGTCGAGGACGCGATGGAGATCAAGAACAGCCAGATCGCCGAAGAGTTGTCGCTGCCGCCGGTCAAGATCCACTGCTCGGTGCTTGCCGAGGACGCGATCAAGGCGGCGATTGCCGACTACCAAAAGAAGAACGGCTAGGCTCGGCCGCCACCAGGAGAACGCATGTTGTCGCAGACCACCCACGGGACCGATGCCCCCGCCGAGCCGCCGCCGTCGACGGACTCGGTGCGCCCTCTCATCGTGACCGAGCGCGCGGCCAAGGTCATGCGCGCCCAGCTCGACAAGCGCGGCACCCCATCCGGTGCGATCCGTTTCGGGATCCGCGGAGGGGGCTGCACGGGCTACTCCTACATGTTCCAGTTCGAAGATGGTGATCCGCGGCCCAAGGACACCGTCATCGACGCGGAGCACGGGGTGAGGGTCTATCTCGATCCCAAGAGCCTCGTCCTGGTGCGAGGCACCGAGATCGACTTCGAGACTGGCATTCGCGGACACGGCTTTCGCTTCGCCAACCCCAACGTCGACAACTCGTGCGGCTGTGGTGAGTCCGTCTCCTTCTGAAACCGAGGCGGCGGATCACTTCGTCCGCCTGGGTTTGCCGCGTCGCTTCTCTCTCGAGCGCGACGCGATCGAGGACGCCTACCTCGAGCGAGCCCGCGTGGTGCACCCCGACCGGTTCACCAACGCCCCCGTGGGAGAGCAGCGCAAGGCCATGGAGCGCAGCTCTGCGCTCAACGAGGGCTACCGGATCTTGCGGGACCCGGTGCGTCGTGCCGAGTATCTGGTGAAGCTCGCTGGGGTCGACGTGGACTCGAGCGACCCCAAGGCGGGCGCGCCTCACATGGATCAGGCCTTCTTGATCGCGATGATCGAGCGCCGTGAAGAGGTCGAGCAGGCACGGGCGCAGGGAGCCTCGGCCTTGGAAGGCCTTCGCGGGCGGGTGGAAGACCAGCTCGAGGAGATCTTCGACCGCGCCATCGAGCAGCTCGACGCCGGCGACATCCAGCAAGCGGCGCTCGCCTTGGTCGAGCGCCGCTACCTCCAACGGCTGGTCGACGAGATCGACAGCAGTTCCTGACGAGCCAGACGCTCGTACGAGATACCCATGACCACCGACGAGAACGCCTGGGGAGACCCCGGGGCGCTGTTTCAGATCGAGGAACCCGACGCCCCGTCGGCACGCAAGGCCGCCCAGCCTGGCCGTGGCATCGGAATCGATCTGGGCACCACCCACAGCTTGGTGGCGCTGGCGCCCGCCGGAGAGCCTCCCGCCGAGCTGAGCGATGCCGATGGGCACGCGCTGCTGCCGTCGGTGGTGTCGTACGTGGGGGGGGAGCCGGTCGTCGGTGCGGACGCGGCCTCTCAGCGCATCGATGACCCGGCGCGGGTGCTCAGCAGCGTCAAGCGCTTCATGGGGCGTGGCGCGGGCGACATCGACTTCGCCCATCCGTATCGGATGGTGCCCGGCCCCGATGGCGAGTCGACGGTGATTCGTTTCGACGTGGGCACCCAGACGGCGGTCACGCCCACGGAGGTCTCCGCGGAGATCCTGCGTGCGCTCAAGGTTCGCGCCGAGGCGCAGCTGGGGGGCCCGGTCGCCGGGGCCGTGATCACGGTACCCGCGTACTTCGACGATGCGCAGCGCCAGGCGACCAAGGACGCGGGGCGGGTGGCTGGGCTCGAGGTCTATCGATTGCTCGCCGAGCCGACGGCCGCGGCGCTGGCCTACGGCCTCGACAAGGGAGGCCAGGGCTTGTTCGCGGTCTATGACCTCGGCGGTGGGACCTTCGACATCAGCGTTCTTCGCCTGCGCGACGGTGTGTTCCAGGTGCTCGCCACAGGCGGCGACTCGGCGCTCGGTGGCGACGATTTCGACCGGGCCCTGGCCGAGCATCTGCTCTCGGCTGCCTGTGTCGAAGCGCCCGACGATCACCAGCGCGAAGAGGCCTTGGTGCACGCGCGCACGGCCAAGGAAGCGCTGACCGACGCCGAAGACGTGACCATCGACTTGCCTCGCTCGGGGCTGCAGGGGCATCGGCTCACGCGCGGCGAGTTCGAGGCGCTGGTCGAGCCCATCGCGCGCCGTACCGTGGCGCCGTGTCGGACCGCGCTCAAGGACGCCGGGGTGTCGGCGCGCGAGCTCGATGGAGTGGTGCTGGTCGGTGGGTCCACGCGGGTTCCGCTGGTGCGGCGGCTGGTGGAGTCCACGTTTCGCCGCGCGCCCCTGGCCGATATCGACCCCGACAAGGTCGTGGCGTACGGCGCTGCGATCCAGGCCGATATCCTGTCGGGCAGCGAGCGCGAGGGCGTCACGCTGCTCGATGTGGTGCCGCTGTCGCTCGGGTTGGAGACGATGGGTGGGATCGTCGAGAAGATCATCCCCCGCAACGCCACCATTCCCATCGGCGCGCGTCAGGTCTTCACCAACTACTCCGAGAAGCAGACGGGTATGGTCGTGCACGTCGTCCAGGGCGAGCGCGAGCTGGCCGACGACTGTCGCAGCCTGGCGCGGTTCGAGCTGCGAGGTCTGCCCTCGCTGCCGCCCTCGATGGCCCGCATCGAGGTCACGTTTCAGCTCGACGCCGATGCGCTGCTCACCGTGACGGCGCGGGAGCTGATGACCGGGGTCAAGCAGA
>JAHZJA010000989.1 GCA_022601155.1 Deltaproteobacteria bacterium
CCTCGGCGATGCCATCGCCCTGGAAGTCGTATGCGGACGAGCCCGTCGTACCCCGGGACGTGTCTTGGGTCGTGCTGGTCCAGCGGGTGTACAGGGCGCCGAGCGCAGGCGGTGGATCGCCAGCGGGCTGCACCACGACTTCTCCCGGTCGATTGAGATCGTAGACGGTGTAGGCGGTGCTGCCCGCGACGGCGATCTCCTGACGGCCGTCGCCATCGAAGTCGGCCACCACCGGCGGGCCACCACGTCCACCACCCACGATGCCGGGGGCAGGGCGGAGCGGCAGCGGCTGGGTGCGGTTGGCCGCATTGGCTTGGCAGACCGCATCGGTCGGGTCCACGCCACACCACAGCTGACCGGTCAGGCCGTCGAGGACCTGCAGCTGGCCATCGCGCTGCAGCGGGCCCGCGCCGTCGGGATCCATGAACGGAGCCGGGTCGCCCACCAAGACGACCTCGGGTGCTCCATCGCCGTCTAGATCGGCGACAGCCGGATAGCCGTCGGGGCCGCTGTGCTCCCACAGCAAGCTGAGCTGGACCACGGGGGGGGCCGGGGGCGCCGCGTTCCAGCTCACGGTCCACGCCTGGTGACCGGAGATGATCTCGGGAAATCCATCGCCCGTGAGATCGGCGACCGCCGTGAGCCCGCCCAGGACATCTCCGTTGCTGCCGAACACCCCGCCGCCGACGCTGAAGCCGTTGTTCTGATCGAAGACCACCGTACCGTCGTCGTCGATGACCGCGGTGCCAAAGATGATCTCCGAGGCATCGTCGGCGTCGAGGTTCGCGAACACGGGCGCACCGTTGCGGACGAAGATGTAGTACGGCGACCCGTCGGGAGCGTGGCTCGACCACAGGTGCTGCCCGAGACCGTTGACCGCGTGGATGCGCGACGAGTTGTTGGCAAACGGAGGGATGAAGATCTCGGGCCGACCCGCATACACGATGTCGGCGAGCCCGTTGCCATCGACGTCGGCGATACCGGGGGTGGTACGGGAGTAGGAGCCAAAGCTGCCCGCGTTGGGGTCTTGCTGCACGCGAAACTGCTCGAGGCCCGTGGTGCCGTCCAGCACCACGATCTCGCCAAAGAAGACCAGACTGGCTCCGTTGGGGTCCGTCGCGCTTCTGGTACTGAAGATGACCTCCGGCAGACCGTCGCCGTCGATGTCACCGACGACGGGGATCGTCTCGATCTCGTCTTCCTCCCAAGACCACTGCAGCAGCGGATCCACATCGACGAACGAGGGCACGAACTCGCAGGCGTTGGGCTGCGGCTGGGGGAGGCACTGGTCGAGGGTCGGCTCGCAGAACTGTGCGACGGCGCAGTCGTAGCTGTCGTTGCAGCTGGCCCCCGGGGTGACGCAGACGTCGTCGAGGCATACGTCTGCCTCCGGACAGCAGGTCAAGAGGTTGGGACCGCAGCGCACCTCGCTCACGCAGATGGGCACACAGCTATCGTTGATGCACTCGTCACCCGCCGGGCAGCAGATGCCGTCACACGACACGGTGAGACAGGGGGCGGGGGGAAGCCCGGCGGTGCTCTCACTGCTGCCGCTGCCCGTCGTGGTGCCGCTGCCCGAGCTGGTGCCCGTGTCGGTACTGCTGGTGCCCGAGCTGGTGCCCGTGTCGGTGCTGCCGCGAGTCGTCGAGGTGCTGGGGTCGTCGGTCGTGGTGGTCGTGCTCGGCGGGCCACCCAAGGTGCTGTCCAGGCCGTCCGTGGTGGAGGTCGGCGTCGGACCCGTGGTCGTCGCTGCGCCGGTGCTGGTCGTGCTGGCGGTGCTGCCGTCTACAGAGGGAACCGTGTCATCGACGCAGCCCACGCTGACGGTGGCCAGCATCAGCACGCCGTCGATCGCTCGGCGGCGTTGCGGGGTACGCGTCGTATCGAATATCCAAGTCGCGAAGGTCATATCGAACTCCAGGGGTCATCGCTGCGCCGCGGCGGGACCTGCCCGGGGCAAAGCACATGGTCGAGCGTACGCCGTGGAGAGTCGCGATGGTGCACACCGCGGGACATGTTGGCGGTCGGGCGCCACCTTCGCGCTGTAAACCTCGAAGGCCGCCCTGCGAGGGCGGCCTTCGGTGACGACAGTCGGGCAGCGAGCGGTGACTCGCTGCTGGTGGGTGCTGGCTCAGCGGAAGGTGTCGACCGAGAGCTTGCCGTTGCTCTCGAACGAGCCGTCCTTGGCCCGCGCCTCGGCGAGGCCGCTGGTGCGGAGCACCCACATCCGCCGCACGGCGACGACATCGTCGTCCTCGCGGGCGTAGACCTCGATGAGGTTGTTGCCCGGGGTCAGCGGGACGTCGGCCGTGAAGTCGAGCTGACCGCTGCCGGGGGTGCTGCTGGCCTCGTAGAACACCTTCTCGCGCTTGGCGAACAAGTCGCGGGAGGGGTTGGCGACGGTGATGAACACGTCTTGCACGCGCGCTTCGTCGCTCACGCTTCCGCTGAGATGCAGCGCATCGTCTTCGGTCTGGGTGACCGCACCCGTCAGCATGATCTTGGGAGGCGACACCTCGAGGATGGGCGTGTGCTTGCCAGGGCTCTTGGCCTTGCCCTTGCCCGAGTCCACTTCGTCTTGGCGCGCAAAGGCGAAGCCCCCCTCGCCGAGGTCGAGCCGGACCCACCCGTTGGTCTGCCCGGTGGAGCGGAAGCGCTCGCCCGCTGCTGCCGACGCGACCCGGTGGTCGGGGCCGGGGCTGGCGTAGAGGTCGACTTCGTTGCGGGTGATCACCACGCCACGCTCGGCGGGGATCGAGTTCGAGCCCTCGGGCACCGGGAACAGGAGCTTCTCGGACAGCGCCTCGCCGACCTTGGTGTCGGAGACCGACAGCTGCACTCGGGCCTGACCGCCACGGGGGCGGTGGCGCAGCTCGGCGTCGAGGTCGACCATGCGAGTCTCGCCCACCGCCAGTTTCTCGAGTCTCTGGCGTCCTTCGTGAATGAACACGGCGTCGTCGGACAGATTGCGGAGGTTGATCCAGGTGTCGAGGGCGGAGCCCTCGCCCTTGTTGGTCACGTGGACCCGCACGTGGACCCGCTCGCCCACCTGCCAGATACCGTCGCCGTTGCCGTCGATCTTGGTGCCCTTGGTGGGCAGGTCGAGGATCTGGTAGCCGAACGCGAACTGCGGCCGGGGCAGGCCCTGCGCGCTGATGTCGATGGACGTCTGCGACTTGGCGGCCAGCTTGGCCCCATGCTGCTCGAACAGGTGGAGGTCGATGCGGTCGGTTCGGGACCGCTCGTTTTCACCCACGGCCAGCTTGATCTCGTACTTCTTGGAGGCGCCGGGCTCGATGCGGCCGAAGATCAGCTCGCGCTCGTCGAAGTAGCGGTAGTCGCTGTCGGTGATGGCCCGCACCTGATACGCGGGAGCGTCGCCGTCGTTGGTGACCGTGACGGTCACGATCCCCTTGTCGCCGCCCTTGATGGTGTTGCCGGTCTTGTCGCTGCTCATTGCCACACGCAGCTTGGCGGCGCCGCCTTCGGGCTTGGGCCCGCGGCTCCAGTCGATGTCGCGTGCGGCCAGGCTCGCCGTGATGCGCTGCTGCTCGCCCGCCCGCTGCGTTTTGACGAACTGATCCATCTTCCCGAGGATGGCGTCGCGGTTGCTGCTGGGTGCCCACACCACCATGTCGCGCGCCATTCGGATCTCCGGGTCGTCGAGCAGCATGGCGGTGCGCTTGTCGACGTCGGAGTCCTTGTCGGCCTCGCGGGGAGGGGCCGCCTTGCTGCGTTGCTCGGCCACCGACTTGGCGTCGGTCTTCTTGTCGGGCTGGTTGGGGTCGAGCGAGCCCCGATCGAGGAAGTGCAGCGAGAACGGGCTGCGCTTGAGCTGCTCGGCCTTGTCGGACTCGAGGTGAGCCGACAGCGACTCCTCGCGCAGCAGGTCGAAGCGCTGCTTGCCGAAGTACTGGACGTGGTCCTTGCTGACCCACACCGGGACGGTCTCTACATCGGGGGCCACGCCCACCGACTGAATCGAGACGTCACCGGGGGTGAGGTACTGCGCCACGGTGAGCTTGAGGGCGAGCTCCTTGTCGCCCACCTTGCGGTCGCGCAGCTCCTGTACCGAGCCCTTGCCAAAGCTCCGGCGGCCCAGCAGCACCGCGCGGCCGCGGTTGCGAAGGGCTCCGGCCACGATCTCGGAGGCGCTGGCCGAGCCCTGATCGATGAGGACCACCAGTGGAAGGTCGGGGAAGTCGTAGCGCGAGTCGGCGCGGCTCTCCTTGCGCGGCGAGGCGACGCCCACGGTGGAGACGATGTTGCCCGACGACAAGAACGCGTCGGAGACGTCGACCGCGGCATTGAGGAGGCCGCCCGGGTTACCCCGCAGATCGAGGATGACCCCGGAGACCTTCTGTTGCTCGAACTCGCTGAGCTTGGCGCGAAGCTCCTGCCCGGTGTTCTGCGAGAAGTTGCGGGGGATCTGAACCAGCCCGACTCGCCGTGGGTTGCCCTGGGCATCGACGTCTTCGAGGACGTCTCCGATGACGCTGTCGAGCTGGATGGTGGCGCGGGTGATCTTCAGGGGCAGCGGGCGCTGCAAGCCGTCGCGCATCACGTAGACGGTGACGGGGGTTCCGGCCGGGCCCCGCAGGCGGCCGACGGCGTCGTTGAGGTTCATCGTCACCGTGGACTCGGCGTCGATCTGGACGATGCGGTCGCCCGGGAGCATGTCGACCTTGGAGGCGGGATTGTCCTCGATGACACGCAGGACGGTGATCGCCCCGTCGCGCATGCCGACCTCGATGCCGAGGCCCCCAAAGCTGCCCTTGGTGCTGGCCTGCATCTCCTCGAAGTCTTCGGGACGCAGCAGGTTGGTGTGGGGGTCGAGGGTGGACAGAACGCCAGCCACGATCGCGTACTCGGCGTTGCGCTGCTCGTCCTCGTCGAGCTTGGTGTTGTCGTTGACGAAGTCGAACACCTCGCGGACGTGCGGACCCACGGCCCACAGTGCCTCCACGTCACCGATGTTGAAGTCGCGCTCGGCCGTGCCCACCCGGACGTGGACCTTCTTGCCGTCGGCGGTCGGCTGGACCAGAACCTCCGCGATGTCTTGCTCGAGGGCCTCGAGAGCGGCCAGGGTCATGGCCTGCGGGTCGATGCGGTCGGGCTCGACGTAGTACTTGGAGACGTTCCACAGGGTCCAATCCAGGACACGCAGCTCGGTGGCGTCTTGGTCGGGGACCAACCGTGCGTGCTTGCGCGGGTCGGTGCGCTGAGCCTGGGCATATGTATCCCCCATCGCCGTCAGCCCCAGCGCGGCCAGCAACGAGCCGACCACGATGACCGGTGCAGAAGCTCGTTTCTTACTGGGGAGGGGGCGTCCAGGGGCAGAGGCGGTCACATTGCCAGTCTACCGTCGAGGGGGTGGTGGGGCCACCAACCGGGGACGAAGTTGCCCGCTACGGGCCGTATGCGACCAGTTTTCCGATCCTCTAGCGTCGC
>JAHZJA010000990.1 GCA_022601155.1 Deltaproteobacteria bacterium
ACGAGGCCAAGGTCACCCTCACCCATGTCCCCGACGTCCCCGGCACGGTGGCCCAGCTGTTCGGCGAGCTGGGCACGGCCGGGATCGTGGTCGACATGATCATCCAAAACGCGGCCCACGAGGGGCACACCGACGTGACGTTCACGGTGCCCGAGGCCGAGCTGTCGCGGACCAAGGCCCTGCTCGAGCAGCTGCCGCTGCCCGATGGCAGTCGCCCGGCGTCCATCGTGACCGATCCGCGCATCTGCAAGGTGTCGATCGTCGGGGTCGGGATGCGCAGCCACACCGGGGTGGCGGCCAAGACCTTCGCGTTGCTGGCCGCCGAAGGCATCAACATCCAGATGGTGGCCACCTCGGAGATCAAGATCTCGGTGGTCGTCGACGAGCGCTACGGCGAGCTGGCTCTGCGGTGTCTCCACGACGGCTTCGGTCTCCAGCACGGCCCCGCCGGGGCCTGAGCTCCGGCCCCGGAGGCGCCTGGCTCGTGGTCCGCCGTGCCACCGTGACCCGCCCGCAGCCCAGCATTCGGTCTGCGCTCGCGGGCATTGCTGTCGCGGTGGCCACGCTGTGGGGGCTCATCGATCAGGCCCGGCCGGCCGCCAGCCCGCCACCGCCCCTGCCATGCCGTGTCGCGGTGTTGATCGATGGCCAGCTGCACTGCGACGAGGAGGTGCCGACCGAGATCGGGGCGCTTTGTCCCAACCCGGGCCCACAGGGGTCCGAAGCCATCGCCAGCGGCGATGCCCTCGATACTGCGCGACTGTGTGCACTGCGAACGGTCGAGCGCGGTGACGTCGCGTCGGGCTGGAGCCGGATGCCAGCTGCGCAACTGGCTGCACTCGCCGTCCCGGTCGACCTCAACCGTGCCTCCGAGGAGGAGTTGACCAGCCTTCCTCGCATTGGCCCGGTGTTGGCCCGACGCATTGCCCAGGGCCGGCCGTACGCCGGCGTCGATGCACTCACCACGGTGCGCGGGATTGGGCCGGTCACGCTCGAGCGGCTGCGGTCGCGGGTCGTCGTCGGTCCCGTCGACCCGTGAGCTGGGTTCGCATTTGCGTCGTCTGCGCGTGACGCGACCTCCGTTGCATGTGCCTGGCCGGTGGGAGATGGTCCAGTTCCATGGCGTCGCGTCAGCTCACCAGTCGGCTCATCAACGAGGTTCAGCAGCAGCTGCAGACCTTCGATCCGCGGCGGCCTCAGACCGATCGCGAGCAGCTCGCGGCGCTGGCCAAGGCGGTCATGGGATCGGTCGATGTGCGCGACTTGAGGGGGGTCTCCAGCGCACGCTTGTTGGGACAGTTCGAGGATTTGCTCGACCTCCTTGGACAGCGGAAAAAGGGCGAGATCGGCGTCGCGCTGCGCTACCAAGACGACACCGACACCCTCGTGGTGGAAAGTTGTGTGGAGGACCAGCCGTTCCTGGTCTCGACCATGCGGGCTGCGATCGCGGCCGAGCACTACGAAGTGCGGCGACAGGTCAACGCCATCGTTCGCGTGCGTCGTGATCCGGCGGGTCGGCTCATCGGTATCGGTACCGGTCAAGCCGAGTCGTTGATGCGCGTCGAGGTCTCGCCTCCGGGCAACAGCGGTGGCCGCGATGGTGCGGGGATTCCCAGTGGCCTGGCCGAGCGCATCCGGGGTCGGCTGGCGCTGGCCCAAGCGATGGTGCGCGACTTCAAGGCGATGGGCGATGCCATCGAGGCTCTGGCCGACGGCTACTTCGCGGCGGCGGCCGACATCAACGGCGAGGCCGGGTCGGCCCTGCGGGAGTCCGAGTCGTTGTTCCGCTGGTTGTGCGACGAGAACTTCGTGCTGTTCTCGGTCGACCACTACGACGCCGAAGGGGTGAAGCAATCGGCGCTCGGCATCTCGACGATTCGCGAGCCCGTCCGCGACCCGGCATTGTGTCGTCCCGCGCAGCCCGGGACCGGTCGTTGGATTCGGTACGAGCGCAGCGCGGAAGAGTCGCCCGTGCACCGGGCCGGCAAGCCCGGCCACTTCGTCGCGACGGCCTTCGATGCCGATGGCAACCCGTCCGGGGTGGTCTTCATCGAGGGCCTGTTCACCTACAAGGCGCTGCATACCCCGCCCGAGCAGATTCCGGTCATTCACACCGTGCTCGACGGCATGCTCTCTGACAGACAGGTCGAGGCCTCGTCCGAGCGCGGCAAGAACATCACCAATGCGTTCAACTCGCTGCCGCTGGAGTACCTGCTGTGCGAGGACAAGGACAGCATCTGGGAGCTGACCGACCGCATCCTGCGGGCCGAGGCCGAGGGCGGCAGCGACGTCCACATTCGCATCGGCGAGGCCAGCCGATTTGCGTTTGCGTTCGTGGCCCTGCCGCGGTGGCAGTTCTCCGAGGAGCTGCGTCAGCAGGTCCAAGACGTGCTGCTGGGTGACCTGGGGGGCAGCTACGCCGACTACGGGGTGTACATCGATCGCTACGACAACGCGGTCATCCACTTCTACGTCACCGGGGTGGGTCCGCTGCGCAAGGCCGACACCGAGGCGCTGCGCGAGAAGATCCTGGCGCACGCGCGGACCTGGGGCGATCGGCTGCGGGAGGCCGTCGAGGACGTCGCGCCACAAGGGCGGGCCGAAGAACTCATCGAGATCTACGAGGACGCGTTCGACGAGGAGCACAAGCGCCGCTGCTCGGTGGAGCGCATCAAGGGCGACGTGCTGTGCCTGGAGCGGCTGCGCGAGGGAGCCCGGGTCACCTGCGATCTGTACGTCTCGGAGTTCGGCGACTACCCCGGCTCGCTCAACCTCCGAATCTTCTCCCGCGACCCGCTCAACCTCAGCCGCGAGCTGCCCGTGCTCAGTGGCTTCGGGTTCGAGGTGATCGACGAGTACAGCCGCGAGATCCATGTGCCGCACCTGCCCGTGGTCGACATGGACAACTTCCGGTTCGAGATTCGGCCCGAGCGTATCGGCCAGGTCATGGACCGCCGGGGCAACATCGCCGATGCCCTCGGTGAGGTGTTCGAAGGCCGTGCGGGCGACGACGATCTCAACCGACTGATCGTGGTCTCCGAGCTCACCGCGCGGGACATCGATGTGCTGCGGGCCTATGTCGCCCACATGCATCAGCTGCGGCTGCCGTTCGATGTCGCGGTCATTCGAACGGCGCTGGTCGATCACCCGTCGGTTGCCGTCGCGCTGATGCAGTGGCTGGCCGCGCGCTTCGATCCGGCCGTGGCCACGCCCGAGCTGGCCGCGACCACCGAGGCCACGCTGGTCCGGGAGCTGCGGGTCATCACCGACTACACCGCCGACCGGGTGCTGCAGGCGGTGGCGGAGCTGTTTCGGGCCACCCGGCGGACCAACGCCTACGTCGCCGATCGCGAGGGCGGCGATGCCTTGGCGTTCAAGGTCGCCGCACGACGACTGTCGTTCGGACCCGAGC
>JAHZJA010000991.1 GCA_022601155.1 Deltaproteobacteria bacterium
CCGGGTTCGATGACGAGAACGTCGCCCACCACCACTTCGCGGGCGGGGATGGTCCGTGTCCCGCCCCGCCTCGAGACGGTCGCTCGGGGGGCGGTCAGCTTGCGTAGGGCTGCGGCCGCTCGTTCGGCACGATGCTCCTGAACGAAGCCGACCACCGCATTGATCGTGACGATGACACCGATCGCGATCGCGTCGAGAACATGGCCGACGACTGCGGAGACGACGGCTCCACCGAGCAAGAGCGCGACCAAGGGGTTGGACAGCTGCTCGAGCATGAGCCCGGCCGCGGTCCGCCTCTGGACGATCCTCAGCTCGTTGGGGCCCGCTGCGTCCAGTCGTCGCCGTGCCTCTTGCTCGGACAGACCTCGCGACTCGACGACATCGGGTGCTGCGGAGCCATGCGACGGAGCTTGGTTGGGACCGATCACGAGACCGAGCGCCCACTGCATCCGCCGCGCTCGCCAGGGGGCGCAGTTGTTGCGCGCCGTGGGGGTGCCGCGCAATTGTTGCGTCTGGACGCGGGGGCTGGTCGGCTCGGGGCGGGGGCGCAACCACTGCGCGCCCCCGGTCGCGGCTCGGTGCCACACCAACCCCATGGATGTCGAACAGATCATGACCGCGGCGGTCGTCACGGCACAGGTCACCGACTCGGTGCGCGCAGCGCTGCTGAAGCTCGAGGACCAGCAGATTCGGCATCTGCCGGTCGTCGACGGTGGTCGGCTGGCGGCGATGATCAGCGATCGGGACCTCCGCGAGTACCGACTTCCACTGATGGAGGAGCTCGCCAACCCCGAGTACGCGGACTCGCTGTTGAACGTACCGCTATCGGAGCTGACGGGCGTGCCAGTGCAGACGATCGGTCCCGGCGAGCCGGTTCGGCAGGCCATCGACCTGATGGTGGAGTATGGGGTCGGGGCGCTGCCCGTGGTGACGGCCGATGGTGCGCTGGTCGGTGTGGTGAGCTACGTCGACGTCCTTCGGGCGCTGCGCCGGGTGGTGTGAGGGCTGGCCGCGGGTGCTGGCCACCGCTTCCCCGGCGTCATCGTCGTCGCCCTGTGCGCTGGCCGTGCCAGTGGCCCGTCGATGGGGCGCCTGGCGGGTGCCTATCGAGCATCGCGGGCGGCGTGGCAGCCAGCGCAGGACGCCAGGACCTCCCCGTAGATCCTCGAGCGTTGCGGGATGGTCGTTGCGGCCGTCGCTCGCGCGAGGAGGTCGTCGGGCCACGGGGGGGCGCCCGGGGCCAGGTCCGTCGTGGTGTGCGGCGGGCCGTTCCGCTGCACGGTCGCGGCGCCGTTGGCCCACGCGCGGGTCGAATGGAGGACCAGCCCGTCACGCAGCCGCTCGACGCCCCATCGAAGCCGCTCGAGCCGGGCGGTCGGCGTGTCGTCTTCGCGGGGCTCGAGTCCGTCGTCCAGCATCGGGTGTACCGACAGGGCCGAGTGGCAGCGCCCGCACGCTGCGGCCACGCTCGCGATCTGGGTCGCCATCTCGGAGGAGGTCCGTGCGTGGGACAGCCGTGTGACCGCCTCGATGACGGCCGGTCGATGCGGTCGCCAGCGCTCGGGCCAGGTGCCATCTTCCATGTGCTCGAGCAATGCGCTGGCCTGCTCATTCGCCGTGACCACCTCCCCGCGCAACGCGGCGCTCTCCAGGGCGTCGAGTGCGTCGAAGTACGCGTGCATGCGGAACTCCGTCTCCACGGGGGGTGGTGTCTCGGAGGGGGAAGGGGAGGGCACAGGAGCGACGGCAGGCGTGGCGGGCTCGTCCGTCGAAGAACCCGCGGGGTCACACCCGATCGTGGCGATCGCGACCAGGGCGAATGGGAGCAAGCGCGAGCGGTGTGGCATCGGTCTGTCCATCGTGGTCCCGACACGGTCGTCACGGACCCGCAGTTCGTGCGCGACAGGCCTCGTGCTCGGTACGAGGTTTGCGGGGCCCGAGTCGCTGCTGCCCCCCACGTCGCACTCCATGAGCCGCCATTGGAAAACCACTGCGCGCTGGGCGACCGCAGCCGTCCTCATGTCGTCCTGTGACGGCGCCTACGGCTGTGAGCACGACGGGTATCCGAACGACCCCACCCATGAGCCGGGGGTGGACTATCCGACCCGGGACGGGCGCTACACCCTGACAATCGGTACCGACGATCGGTGGCCTCCCGCCCACCAGGCGGTACGGTTCGAGCTGTCGGTGATGGGCCCCGCCGATGCGGGGGAACTCGTGCTGATCGCCGATGCGGCACACCGCTGGGACCCCGAAGGCGGGGACCTGAAGGTGGCGCTCCCGGTGGAGCCGGCGGGCGCCGGAGAGTGGGTGGTGGGTCCCGTCGAGCTGGAGCCTGGAGTCTGGCGCGTGCCCGTGGTCCTGCGTGACGACCACGGCGAGGACCACATCGAGCTTCGGGTGGCGATCGGCGAGCGCTGATCGCCACCCGACGTGCGCGCTACTGGGCCGGGTCCGGGACGACGGTCACCGCGACCTCGGCGACTGCGGCGAGGTCGGTCGCAATGCTCGAGCTGAACAGGCGCTGGGCCAGGCTGAGTCGGCGCGAGCCACAGACGACCATGGGCGCACGCACGTCCCGAGCGATGGCGGCCAGCTGGTCCACCACGAAGCCCTCCCGGATATGGCAGGGCAGCTCGCCGAGGCCTCGGGCCTTGATCCACGCGTCGAGGTGTTGTCGCTGGCGCTCGCGAATTCCACCGAAGAAGCCGCCGCTCACCGCCGTCGACGAGATCAGCTCGTTGGCGAGCTGGGATTCTCCGAGTGTCACGTGCGCCAGGGCGAGAGGTCGCCCGAGATCACGGGCCAGGCCCCGCGCGAACTCGATGGCCCCGGGAGCGGGAATGTCGGCGTTGACGGCCAACAACACGGGGCCATCGCCGATGTCCTCGGCCGTGAGGTCGGGTGGGACGACGGTGACGGGGCAGGGCAGGCTCCGCAGGAGACGTCGGGCGACGCTGCCGAGGTGGACCAGCCGACTCTGTCCGCGCTTGGCCTGACGCCCGAGGATTAGGCCGCGGACCTCGGTTTGCGCGACGACGTCGGCGAGGCCCTTGTCCGGGCTGCCACCGCACAGCACCCGACGTTCCTGCAGGACCGGCTCGGCCCCTGCGGTTGAGATGACCGTGGCGATGGCGGCATCTGCCTTGCGCTGCACTTCGTCGAGGTGGTGGTAGCGCAGCAGCTGCTGGAGACGCCCCTCCTCGAGGACATGCACGCCGACGAAGCGCTGCGAGGCGGGCAGCATTTGTGCCAGCCACTGTGTGAAGGCCAGCGCTCCTCGGCCGCGATCGCCGAGGTCCAATCCGAGTACCCAGTGCATGACGAGTCTTCCCTCCGCGCGGCTTGGTCGCGCAGCAGGAGGGTGGGGTCGCTCGACGACGGAGGGTCCGAAACTCGTTCGTCGGCCTCGGCGGTCAGACGCAGATCTTGCGCCGTGTGGCGGCGGTGGATCGGTGCTGGTACGGAAAAACTCGCGAATCGGAGCTGCAGCGCATGTACGACAACTCGCAGCTCCGGGTGTTCTACACCGCGCTGCACCACTCGATGATCGCGCCCATCTGTGGGAGGACGTCGAGAGTCGCTGTCGCGGCGCCTGTGTGACCGGGGGGTGACGACCGCCCAAGGGTGCGGCGACGACCGGGAGTCGCCCAACCGCCAGGTCTCCGCGTCGTCTTCGGAGCAAGCGGGCACGCAACACTAGGCGTCGCTGTTTCGCCTCGTCGGGGCCGGCCACGCGACGATGGGGGGCGGTCGGTCCCTACTCCGTGAGCTCCGCCGCGTACGGGTCGAAGCGCGCGGTGCTTCGCCGACGTGCATTGAGCCGGTCCAACTGCGCAGGAGGAAAAGCGCCTGCGCTCCCCTCGGGGAGCTCGCGTCGCGTGAAGTCGATGATCATGGCCCTGGCTCGGGCACCCCCGTTGTGGAGGATGGCGGTCGCGGCCTGCTCGGCTCTGACCACGGGCATGTCGGGCGCACCGTCTGTTTCGGCGCAGTCGTCCCAGCGCTCGAACAGCATCTCGCGGCGGCGCTCGACCGGGAGCTCGGAATCGGCCCACAGCCGGGGTAGGTCCACCGCCAGCTGCATGAGCGCTCGCTCGGTGTTCTCCGCTGCCTGTGTGATCTCGACGATCGTGCGATGGGACCGGGTGAGGCCCTCGGCGTCGAGGGTCGATGCTGCGCGGCGCGTTGATCCTCGCTGGCGCAGCCAGTCGGACAGCCCACTGATGGGCACGCGGATCTGCCCGTGCGCGGCCCCGAATTTCAGTGGCCCCGCCATCGGCTCGAGAGTCTCGGCAAACTGAGCCGAGGGGTCGGCGATTTGGAGCTGCAGCTGGCCCTGGTGGCCGTAGATCTCCAGCGTGCCGTCGTCGCGCAGCACGATCCTCGCGTCTCCCAGCGGGCCGCGGGCGGGATCGGAGCCCGACCCCGTACGCCGTGTCGTCTCGTCGCCGCGGCTGCGCCCCGAGGGAGGGTCACAGCCGAGCCCACACACCAACACCAGGCACACGCGTGCGCTCCACCGTGAGGGTCTCATCGCGGTGATGTGGGCTCGGGGCCCGCGTCGGGGGCTGCACCGTTTGCGTGGTGGACGTCACGGGGAGGGTCGTAGGCGGCGTGGGTCAGGCCTCCGGAGCACTGCCCGGAACATCGGCGGTCGGCGATTGGCCCGAAGGGGCGGGATCGAGGACGAGGCATCCCGCGATGTCGCCCATGACGTTGACGACGGTGCGGCTCATGTCGAGCATGCGATCGACGCCCAGCAGCAGCACGACCCCCTCGGCAGGGATCCCCACCGACTGGATGACGGAGGCGAGGATCACGATGCCGACCCCGGGGGTGGCCGGCGATCCGATCGACGCGGCAACGGTCGTCACCACCACCAACAGGAGCGAAGTGAGGGGCAGGTCGACCCCGAACACCTGTGCCATGAACACCGTCGCGACCCCCTGATACAGGGCGGTCCCCGTCATGTTGATGGTCGCCCCCAGCGGAACCACGAATTGGGCGGTGGCCTGGCTGACACCCAGTGACTTGACGGTCCGGACCGTCATCGGCATCACGGCGGCCGAGCTCGAGGTGGAGAACGCCAGCAGGAGCAGCTCCCGAGCCTGGCGCAGAAACTGCCGGGGAGAGAGGCCTTGGGTCATCCACAGCAGGCCCAGGTACCCCACCATCAGGGTGGCCAGCCCGAGCAGCACCACGCCGACGTAGGCCCCCATCCCGCCCAGCGTACCGAGCCCGACCGATGCCGTGAGCTGGGCCATCAAGCCGAACACGGCCACGGGCGCCAGCCGCATCGCCCACTGCACGACCGTCATGCTCACGTCCTGGAGCGAGCCCAGCAGATCGTACAGCGGCGCCGACTTGTTCGGAGCCAGCGACAGCAGTGCCACCCCCATGAGCACCGCGAACAGGATGATCTGGAGCATCTCTCCGCCCGCGAGAGATGCCAGGGGGTTGTCGGGGAGCAAGTTCGTCAGGACCTGTGGGACCTCGCTCAGGCTCGGCAGGTCGACCACCCGGATGGCCTCGCGTGCCGCCGAGTCGGAGCCGAGCTCTCGGGTCAGGGCATCGGCGTCGATCGTACGGCCCGGCCGGAGCAGGAACGCCAGGCCGATGCCCACCACCGTGGCGACGACGGTGGTGGCCAGGAAGAATGCCAGCGCGCGCAGACCCATGCGCCGCAGCTGTTCCACGCTCTCGCTGGCTGTCAGCCCCCGAACGACGGAGGCAAACACGAGCGGGACGACGATCATCCGGATGAGGGCGAGGAACAGGTGTCCGGGGAGCGCGAGCCAGGCCACCAGCGGTTGGGCGAAGGCCGGGGGGACCAAGGCCACATCGCGGCCGAGCAGCAAACCGACCGCCACGCCCGCCAGCATGGCCAGCAAGACCTTGAGCCACAGCCGGTGCTGCACCAAGTCCTGTAGGCGGTTGGCGAGGCGGGACAGCGGATCGAGGTGCAGTAGTTCGAGGGGGTGCGTCATGGGGGGGTGCCCGTGTGGTTCGGCACGGCGACGAGCCGGCCGATCGCGGCACCGCTGTCCGAGCCCGTCGATCGTGGGGGTGCGAGCCAGCGGCCTGTGCTCGAGTGGGGCCCTGTCGGGGCCGGGGCCTCATGCGGGGCCGAGCGTGAGGGTGATCGAGTCGCCCATCACCCGCAGCAAGTGGCGTCGCAGTGGCTGCGCGACCCCTCCCTCGAGTCGTTGCACTGCCATTCGCGACAGACCCCATCGGGCCCCCAGCTCCTGGAGGCTGGTGGGGTGGGTCGAGGCCACCCGGTCGCGGAACA
>JAHZJA010000992.1 GCA_022601155.1 Deltaproteobacteria bacterium
CGCTGGCGGTGGTTTCCGCTTGCGCCGCTGGCAACCGGGCCACCGGAGGCGGCTGCGTACCAACCTCCGCATCCGAAGACGGCGCAGCGACGACCGCCGACCCCGATGCCCCCGCCGGATCCTCGCGCTCGCTCCCGGCGTCGGCGGTCCACACCGCAGCGCCCCACACCACCAGCAACACCACTGCCGCCGCCACCGTTGCCCACGGCCACAGCCGACGCGAGCGTGTCGCCGTGACGGTGGAGGAGACTCGATCGAGGTCGGCCGCCGCGGGCCCGACCGCAGTCCCCCCGGGCTCGCCGAGCAATGTGGGCGAAGCCTTCGCCCCGCAGCACTGCACCACGTAGTGCCCCAAGCGCGTGGGTGACAGCGGCAACCCCTGGGACAGCGCCAGTTCCTCGAGCTCCAGCTGCAGCACCTGCGCGGTCGGCTGACGAGCGGCAGGAT
Organism: Deltaproteobacteria bacterium; assembly: GCA_022601155.1. Classification (GTDB taxonomy): domain Bacteria; phylum Myxococcota_A; class Polyangia; order Nannocystales; family Nannocystaceae; genus Paraliomyxa. Next base: position 448 of record JAHZJA010000992.1, read on the forward strand.
CCTTGGCCAACGCTCGCATCACGATCGCCTCGAGCTGCGGCGGATAGTCGGCCACCAACGTGCTGGGGCGCTCGGGTTGCGCCTCCAATACCCGGTACAGCAACGCCGCATCGTTGGCCGCACGAAACGGACGGTGACCCGTGCTCAGCTCGTACAAGACGGCTCCCAGCCCAAAGATGTCCGCGCGCCGATCGATGGACTCGCCGCGGGCCTGCTCCGGCGCCATATAGGCGAGCTTGCCCTTGATGCTCCCGCTGCGGGTCGCGATGCTCTCGGCGGTGGCCGCCGCGACACCAAAGTCGGCCAGCTTCACGGCCCCTTCCTCGGAGATGAGCACGTTGCTGGGCGAGACGTCGCGGTGGACCAGTCCCTGCGGCTCGCCTTGGGGACTGCAGCGCTCGTGCACATAGTGAAGGCCCGCGCACAGGCCCGCCATGATCGTCAGGACGAACGGCAACGGCACCACTTGCTGCTGCGCCGCGACGGCGCGGATGAGCTGGCGCAGGTCTGCGCCATGGACGTACTCCATCGCCAAGAACGTGCGGCCGTCGGACCAACCACTGTCGTAGACCTGCACGACGTTGGGATGATCGAGCGACGCGGCGATCCTGGCTTCGCGCAGGAACATCCGGGTGAACGACGGCTCGGCCGCGTGGACGGGCAGCACTCGCTTGAGCACCACCAGCTTGCGAAAACCGGGGGTGCTCGCCCGTACCGCGAGCAGCAGCTCGGCCATACCCCCTGTCGCCAGCGGCGTCAGCCGCTCGTAGCCATGTTCGGCCGCCACCCGATGCCAAGCGTAACAGGCACGGCGGGCGCCGCCGACCAGGCCGCGTATACTCCTGCCGTGCGCATGCGCGAAGGTCTCGCCGGGTTCGCCTTGGGGGCAATCGTAGGCTCGTGGAGCGGGGGTTGTGCCCAGGACCTCTTCTACGTGTGCCAAGACGACGCCCAGTGCGACCTCGGTGGTGAGCAGGGCCAGTGCCTCAGTGGCGAGTGCGCCTATCCCAACCTCGACTGTCCTTCGGCCCTGGCCTACCCCAGCGGCGCTCGCCCCGACATTGCGGGCCAATGTGTCCCCGTCGACGCCACCGATACCGCGGCTTCGAGCGATTCCACCTCAGCCAACGACACGGGCGACACCGACGACTCGAGCACGGGTGAGCTTCCCGGCGATCCTGCGTGCAGGGTGTCGTACCTCGGTGGCGGTACAGCCCACTCGTGCTTGCTCACCGCCGACGGCGACGTGTGGTGCTGGGGCGACAACCGCCAGCTCGAGCTGGGCAGCGATGTCGGCAACAGCACCCCTACCCCCACCCGCGTCGATGCCCTCGATGCGGCCACCGTGACGCAGCTGTCGGTCAGTGACCACCACGCCTGTGCCCTGACCGACGAGGCGGTCTTGTGGTGCTGGGGCTACCAGCAAAACGGTGAGCTGTTCGGCGCCGACCTTCAGGGCACCTACCTGCCGCAACCGGTCGACATCACGGGGGTCAGCCAATTCGCGGCCGGGGGCGTCCACACCTGCGCGCGCCAGAACACCACCGTGACCTGCTGGGGGGACACCTTTTGGGGGCAATCGGGGGGCAAGCAGGGCAACAGCTTCAACACCCTGCTCAGCGCCGTCACCAGCGGGTTCGTCGAGCTCGGTACCCGCCACTCTTGCGCCCAGACCACCCGCGAAGCCCCGAGCTTCTCGGGCGTGGAGTGCTGGGGCGACGACGAGCGCGGCCAGCTGGGCAACGGCGGACCCATCGTCGACGGAGACACGTCGATGGTTCCCGTCGCGGTCGAGGGCCTGCCCCAACCCGCGTCGGCATTGGCTCTGGGCGACCGACACAGCTGCGCGCTGATCGACGGACAGACCTGGTGCTGGGGCGAAGATGCACGCGGCCAGTTGCTCGGCGGTGGCGATACGTCCAGTGCGCGGCGGCTGGAGCAGGTCCCCGTCGTGAAGTCGTTGTGGGCCGGGTCTTGGCACACCTGCACGCTCACCGATGAGGGCACGGTGTGGTGCTGGGGCGACAACGCCTATGGGCAGGTCGATCCCCTACAGGACGGCCTCGACGTGGGACTGTGGCAGCTCACCGACTCGCTCGAGGGATCGGTCGGAGAGCCCGTGACCTTCGACGTCGTGGGCTCCGGCGGCGACCACAGCTGTGGGTGGTCCCCTTCTTTGGGCGTGGTGTGCTGGGGAAGAGACGACCATGGCCAGCTCGGCACCCGCATCGGGGCGACGGTAGGCCGCGTCGCGCTGCCCGGCTGCCCCTGACCCATCGCATCGAACAACGCCCGTCGTGGGCCTGGCCCTCGGTCGTCCAGCGCGGTTGAGGGCCGCCCCCCTCCCGTCGTCAGGCCTTGGGCCTCGCCACCGCCGAACGCCTGCGCAAGGCCCCTTACCGCCATTACGAGGCCCCGAGCGCTGTGTGTTCAAGTTGTGCAAACCCGGCGCGGTCGGCTAGCCGCGGACCGAGCCCGACCCCGACACTGGCCATCGAGGAAGGCGCACCGAGTCCGCGACCCGGGGCCGCCCTCACTCCCGAGGCATCGCATGAGCATTCGCGTCTGGGTATGGGCATTGGCACTGACTACCGGCTGCTACAGCGGTCTCGACGAAGGCAGTCCGGCCGCCGACGACGGCGAGGATGGCGACTCCGAAGGCGAGGGTGAGTCCGAGGGCGACAGCGACGGGGAGACGCTCGACTGTACGCAGCTGCGGGTGGGTCCCGGCGATCTGGTCCGTCTGACCATCACCCAGTACGACAACACCGTCCGCGATCTGCTCGGCATCGACCTCGGCCAAGCCGACGCCACGTTTGCCAGCGACGTGTTCGTGGGGCAGTTCACCGTGGGCGCCCCGGTGGAGCCGCTGGTCGCCAAGCAGCTGGTGCTCGCGGCCGAGGCCATCGCCGACGCGCTGGACCCCAACGCGCTGGTGCCCTGCGATGCCGCCACGGGTGACGACGCCTGCGCCGACGCGTTCATCACCAGCTTTGGTCGCCGCGCCTTTCGCCACGACCTGTCGACTGCCGAGGTCGACACCCTGCGCGAGATCTACGAGCTGGGCGACGACTTTCCGCATGGCATCCGGCTGGTGGTGCAGGCCGTGCTCCAGTCACCGCAGGTCGTGTACATGATGATCCCCGACACCGCGGACGCCCAGCCGGGCGACGTGGTGGCCCTGGACGACTTCTCGATTGCGAGCCGGCTGTCGTACACGCTGTGGAACACGATGCCCGACGATGCGCTGCTCGACGCCGCCGCCGAGGGATCGCTGTCGACCGACGAAGGACTCGCGGCCGCGGTCGACCGCATGCTCGCCGACCCCCGTGCCGAAGATGGCGTGATGGAGTTCTACGACCACGTCCTGCACGCGGATCTGGTGGGCACGGTCGCCAAGAACCCCGGTACCTTCCCCGACTTCGACGCCCAGCTCGCCCGCGACCTTCAAGACTCGTTCGAGGCAGGTCTGCTCGCGCTCCACTTCGGTGAACGGCCGGGTACGGTCGCCGCGTTGCTCAGCGGGCTCCCGCTGTTGGCCAACGACCACATCGCCGACTACTACGGCTGGACGCGCGACGACCCGAGCCAGGCATGGGGGCCCGTCACCGCCCCGGGGGCGCACCGCGGCGGCATCTTGTCCCATCCCGCGTTGGCCAGCTTGCTCGCCCGCCCCACCGCCCCGGCGATCGTCGAGCGGGGCCTGTTCGTGCGCGAGCAGCTGCTGTGCTCCCCGCTGCCGCCCCCGCCCCCCGGCGTTGAGACCGAGGTGCCCGAGCCCAGCGAGAGCGCGACGCCACGGGAGTGGTTCGAGGAGCACCGAGCCAACCCCGAGTGCTCGGGGTGCCACAACCTCATCGACCCGCTCGGCTATGGCATGGAGCAGTACGATGCCGACGGTCGCTGGCGCGACACCTACCCCGGCGGCCAGCCGGTCGACGCTTCCGGCGAGCTCATCACCGCGACCGCCCAGCCGTTCACCGATCTTGCCGAGCTGGAGTCGTTGCTGTCGACCGACCCGGCCGTCGTCGATTGCATGGTGGACCACTGGCTCTCGTACGCAGCGCGACGCGAGCTGGTGAGCGACGACGATTGCAGTCGGCAGGCCCTGCGCGAGGCCTTGGACCAAAGCGGCGGAAGCCTCGACGCGCTCGTCCGCGCCACCGTGATGAGCGACGGCTTTCGCCACGTCACGGTGCCGCAGTGAGCTGCGCTCTCCCCCACTTTTCCGCACCGATCCTCCAGGAGACCTACCGATGCAACGACGCAGCTTCTTGACTCGACTGGCCGGCATGGGAGCCGTGGCCGGCCTCCCCGGCCTGAGCTCGTTTCGCGAGGCACGGGCCGGCGGTCAGTCGGCGCCGACGCGCCTGGTCCTGTGGTACCAGCCCAACGGCTACGGCCAAGATCCGGGCGCGGTCCATGCCCGCTCGCTGGAGGCGATGGCGGAGCTACGCCACAAGATCACCTATCTGCGAGGCATGCACCTGCCGTTCGCAGACGGGGGCCACGAAAACCCGATGGAGCAGATGCTGACGGGCGAAGGTGGAGGTACCTCGTTCGATCAGGTGTTGGCGCCGCTGATGTCTTCCGACGCGGTGTTCGACGCACTCATGCTGGGCGTGCGCTCGGAGCAGGGCGGGCACGGAGGGCACTGCTCGTTCACCAGCCAGGGCAACCCCACGCCGCGGATCGAGAACCCCGAGATCACCTGGGGCACGGTCTTCGCAGGACTCGACCCCGGGGACGACCCCGCCGCCCAAGCCGAGCTCCAGGCGCTGTGGGCACGGCGCGACGTCATCATGACCCGCAACCAACAGGCCGCCGAGGGGCTCCGCAGCCGACTGTCGGCCAACCAGCGCGAGCGCCTCGACCAGTACATCACCTCGATCGACGAGATCCGCGAC
>JAHZJA010000993.1 GCA_022601155.1 Deltaproteobacteria bacterium
ACGAGGTCCGCGGAGTCCTTCCCGGAGGCACCATCCTCGACCTCCAGGAGGGTGACCCCGGCCTTCCTGCCTCCCGCGACATCGCCAATCACTTCGGGGCGACCGTGGCCGTGGTCGACGTGTTCCTCGCCGTCGTCGCGGCGCGTGAGGGTGCCCAGAACTACATGCTCCCCGAGGACGAGGAGCATGGGGTACGGATGACCCGCTTTGGATGCTCCACCCGCGAGGTCATCGACCTCGTCAGTGCCCAGAGTGAAGCGCCCGTCACGTTCGCCCGCCCCCGGGCGACGATCCTGTTCGGCGACGAAAACCGCCAGGACTACGACACCATCAAGATCGCCGAGCTGCGTCGATCGGAGACCGGTGCGTTCGAGCTGTCGCGAGACTACGTCCCGCCGTGCATGCGACTGTCGGCCGCCCCCGCGGTGCTCAGCTGGCTGCGCGACGTCCTGGGCCTGATGGTCACCAAGCGGCGGGCGCTGGTCCGCAGCCTGAGCCAGGTCGATCTGGCTCGCGTGGAGTTCACCGCCCAAGACGTCACCCGCTACCTGCAGATGAGCGCCATCAACGGGCACATCCCGCTGCTGCGCAACTTCTCCGAGTCGACCGAGCTCGACCCCTACTCCCTGTACCGCGAGCTGTCGGCGCTCGCGGGCTCTCTGGCGACGTTTTCCTCGGAGGTGGCGCCCGAGGAGCTGCCGGTCTTCGAGTACCTCGACCTACGCAAGACCTTCCAGGATCTGTGCCAGAAGATCCGCATGCTGCTGGACTTGGCGCTGCAGGAGCACGTCATCTCCGTTCCCCTCGAGGCCAGACCGGACGGCATGTGGATCGGAGTGCTCAAGGACCCGCGGCTGCTGGACTGCTCGACCTTCGAGTTGTCGGTGGAGACCAACGCCACCGAGCAAGAGGTCGCCAACCGGCTTCCACAGCTGTCCAAGGTGGCTTCCTGGAAGCAGATCCCCAAGATCGTCCGCTCGGCCATCCCCGGGGCGCCCCTCGTCGCCGCCCATCGTCCTCCGGCGCAGGTGCCCGTTCGCGCCCGCAGCGTCTACTTCCTGGTCGAGACCGCCCACGACTACTGGAGGGAGATCGTCGAGGAGAAGACCATCGCGATCTACCTGCCTCCCCCCTTTGATCCGTCGCGCGCCACGATCGAGCTGCTCGCGGTGCCCGAGCAGCCACGGAGGGCTCGGTGAATCGTCTGAGCGAGGCGACCAAGGACGCCTTCAACGCGGTGATCCAGCTGCGCAAGGCGCCCGGTGATGCGTCGGCCCCGGCCGTGCACGCGGGGGTCCGCGAGCGCATCGACGAAGCGATCGCCCGTGCCCGCAACACCGGGATCAGCGAGAGCGACGTCACCGACATCGCCTACGCCCTGGTGGCCATGGCCGATGAGTTCGCCCAGCGCGAGTCGACCGGACTGTCACAGTACTGGCACCAACAACCGCTGCAGCTGACGTACTTCGCCGAGAACGTCGCTGGCGAGGGCTTCTTCCTGCGCCTCGATCGCATCCTCTCCGACCCCTCTCGGGTCGAGGCACTGGTCACCTATCACACGTGTCTGCAGCTGGGGTTCGAGGGTCGATACGCGGTTCGGGGGGGTGAGCGCGAGCTCGATCTGGTCCGACGTCGGGTGCAGGAAGCGATGGTCTCGCTGTTGCGCCCCGAGGGCCTGTCGCGCCGCCACTTGCCGCCCGTGGAGACCGGCCGCGGCTGGAACCTGGACTTCATGCTGCTGTGGGCGAGCCTGTTCTCGCTGCTGTTTGCGGCGTGCTTTTGGCTGGTGCTGCGCCTCGCCCTGGAGACGATGTCCGTTGATCTCGCGCAGGGGTGCGAGGGCCTGTTGGAGGCCATCGCATCGATTCGAACGCCCCAGGAGCACAGCTGATGCTGAAGTACCTGTTCGCCACTGTCGCCATCGCATCGATCTGGGCGGCCTGCTGGTGGCTCGGCTGGCCGTGGTGGATCGCCATCGTGGTCACCACCGTCGTCGTGCTCGCGCTCGGTACCTACCTGCTGGTGTCGCGAATCCGGGCGCGCCGTGCCTCGGCCGAGATCGAGCGCGCCCTCAAGGCGCAGGCCGAACAGGAACTGCTCGCCTCGCATCCCGACCGTCAGGCCGACATCGTCGCGCTCCAGGGTCAGTTCGAGCAGGCGATCCAATCACTGAAATCCTCGCGTCTGGGGTCTCGGGGTACGTCCGTCGCCCTGTACTCGCTGCCTTGGTACATCATCGTGGGTCGGCCGGGGGCGGGCAAGAGCACCGCCCTGCGCCGCAGCGGCCTGCAGTTTCCTTTTCGTTCTTCGCGCGGCGATGTCAGTGTCAAAGGCGTCGGCGGTACCCGCAACTGCGAGTGGTGGATGACCCGGGAAGCGGTGCTGCTGGACACGGCGGGCCGCTACACCACGCAGCACACCGATCGGGACGAGTGGCTCGCGTTCCTCGACCTGCTCAAGAAGTACCGCAACCGAAGGCCGATCAACGGCATCCTCGCCACCGTCAGCGCCAGCGAGCTGGCAGCCGGGACTCCCCACGACGCCCTCGAGCTGGCGCGCGAGATCCGAGGACGCGTCGACGAGCTCCAAGAGCGCCTGGGCGTCGTGGTGCCCGTGTACCTGCTCATCACCAAGTGCGATCTGTTGCCGGGGTTCACCGAGATGTTCGCCGACCTGCCGGAGGACGAGCGTCAACAGATCTGGGGCTTCACCCTGCCCGCTCGCTCGCAGAACAACCTGGTGGGTCAGTGCGCCCAGGGCTTCGACGAGCTCGTCGCCGGCCTCGAGCGCCGCACGCTGAGACGCCTGGTGGAGGAGCGCCGAATCGAAGCACGAGAGCGGATCTATGGGTTCCCTCAGCACTTTGGTGGACTACGGGAGTCACTGCTGCGGCTGCTCAACGAGCTGTCGGTCGAAGACGCGTTCCACGAGACGCCCATCGTTCGGGGCCTGTACTGGTGTAGCGGCACCCAACAAGGCCGCCCCCACGACCGCATCATGAGCACGGTGGCCTCGGCGTTCGGGTTTGGCCCCCCGGCCGAGCCCGCTGCGAGCACGCAGCTGGACGCAAAGAGCTACTTCTTGGGCGACCTGTTCACACGCGTGATCTTCCCCGACCACGAGCTCGCCGGGCGCAGCGTCAGGCGGACTCGCCGCCAAAAGGCGTGGGTCAACGGATTCGGGCTGGTGGGGCTGCTCACCGCCGTCGCGTTGGTGTGGCTGCCGCTGATGTCCTTCAAGGCCAACCGCGATCTCATCGGCCAAGGCCACGCGGGGATCGAGTACATCGCCCAGCACGTGGCCGAGGACACCGTGGACGCCATCCACGTGGAGCGCTTGGCCACGCTCCGAGCCCTGCTCGAGACGCTCGGGTCCCACCAGCGGCAGGGTGCTCCGTGGGGGCTGCGGATGGGGATGTACCAGGGCGAGGCCGTGTACCCCCATCTGCGAGACGTCTACGCCGCGACCGTACGCAACGAGCTGTTGCTGCCGATGGTCGAGCGTGACCTGGCGGCGCTGCAGCAGTTCGCCACCAAGTACAGCATCTGGCGCGATCCTCCCTCCGACGAGGACTACGACGACTACTTCCAGCGGCTGCGCATGGTCCTGCTGCTGACGACCCCGACACACCCCTCGGAGCCGGGCTTGGTTGAAGAGGAACGCCAGTGGCTCGTGAAGTACTTGAGCGAACGCTGGATGACGCCACTGCGCGAATCGGGGGATCCCGCCACGCTGACGAGCATGGCCGATGTTGCGGCCACCTACGTTGGCATCGTCGCCGACGAGCCCGCCCTGGCGTTCGAGCGCGACTCGGCGTTGGTCGCCCAGGTCCAGCGAATCCTCAACCGCTCCGATCGCACCAAGAGCGTGACGCGAGCCCTCGTGCAGTCGGTGCAGGGGCGAGCCTACGCGCTGTCGGACATGGTCGGCACGGACGTCATCCGCAACAATGACCACCGCATCCGCCCCGCGTTCACGCGAGCCGGATTCGAGGGCCAGATCAAGCCGCAGTTCGAGGCCGGGCTCGAGCAGTTCCTCGATGCACAGTGGGTGGTGGGTCGCGGCGAGGAGCAGGCCGAGCTCGCCCGCGCCCAGGAGCTCGAGTCGATCCAGACCGAGTATTTTCGCCAGTACATCCTCGAGTGGAGCACCTTCATCAAGGACCTTCGCGTCGAGCTTCCCGACGACCACATCGGCGCGGTGCGACTGCTGGGCGAGCTCACCCGCGGCGAGCCCCACAAGGACCTGTTCTCGCACATCGCCTATCACACGCAGCTGGTCGACATCCACGCGGAGTTCGAGCCCGAGGGCGAGGACCGACTGCTCCAAGAGGCGACTCGCATCGGGGCCCGCCGCGCTCGACAGCGCCTGCGCCTGGGCCGGGTCGCCAACCCTCGCCTCACCCGCATGGCGGCCGAGTCCGCGACCAAGCGCGTGATGGAGGGGGACGCCTCGGGGGTGTTGCTGCTCACCGAGGCCGATGTCGCCTATGCCTTCGACGGCCTGGTGGCGTTTGGTGCCCGCAAGGCGCCGCCAGTCCCCACGGCCCAGGGCGCTCCGCCTCCTCCCCCCACCAAGGTCCCCATCGACGACTACCGCGAGCAGCTGTCGGCGCTGCGAACCGCGCTGCAAAGCCGCCTGGACGACCCCAATGGAGCGGACGCGTTGGCCACCCACGTGCGCACCGCCCAGTCCGACGTGCGCTCGATGCTCTCGCAAGCCGAGGCGAGCCGCTGGTCCTCCACCCTCGAGACCCTCCTGTGGCCTCCCGTCAACCTGGTCTGGACCTTGACGCAAAAGGGCGTGGCCAACGATGTCTCGTCCAAGTGGTGTTCCGAGATCGTCGCGGTGTCGCGTGACACGCTGGACGATCGCTACCCGTTCGCACGCAACGGTGCCGATCTACCGCTGGCCGATCTGACGGGGTACTTCCACCCGGAGAACGGCGAGATCTGGAAGTTCTACGACGCCGTGCTGTCCAACGCCGTCGTGATGCGGGGCAGCAAGTTCGAGCTGGCCACCGCGGGCTCGCGCACGTTGGGTCGGTTCAAGCCGAATGTGGCGCGCTACCTCAATGCGGCCAACGAGGTCAGCACGACCATGTTCGACGCCGAACATGCGCTGGGCGTGGATTTCGACGTCCTCATCGAGGGTGCCCCCGCGGTCAAGGAGGTCTCACTGACCATCGACGGGCAGAAGATCCGCTACCGCAATGGGCCGGAGGTCTGGACGTCGCTGCACTGGCCCGGTGACTCACAACCCGGCGCCCACCTGGAAGCACGCGGTTTCGGGATCGAGGCCGATGTCGAGCGCGAGGGCGAGTGGGGCCTGTTCCGGCTGCTCGAGCAGGGCACGATACGGGTCTCCCCCGACCGCCGCACCTTCGCGGTGCAGTGGGACTTTCGCGACGAGAACGCAGGCATCATCCAGATCCGGTTCCGACCGACGCGCGGCGACTCGCCGTTCTTCGGTCCCCACGGCTCGCGTCAATTCCTCGAGGTGTTCCGCAACCGACGGCTCGCCGTGCCCAACTCCATCATGGCCGATGGTCCCAGCTGCGGCGCCCACAGGTGATGCGATGACCGCGGTCGGCATGTTCGGAAAGATACCGTCGTTCGGCGATTTCGTGCGGGTGCACAACGGCAGCCCCGTCCAGCGTGGGTTCGAGCGATGGTTGGAGGACAGCAACGACGTGCTGGCCGAGTGCCGTCAGCAGCTGTCGACACAACCGCTGGGCTTCGTCGTTCGAGATGAAGACACGGCCTCCATGCTCGTTGGGATCATCGTGGGCAGCCACGATCGAGTCGGCCGCACGTTTCCCCTGGGTCTGTTCTACCAGGTGCAGGAGCGTGACCTGTGCGTCTGTGGGCTGCCGCTGGCCATGACCTCCGAGCTGCACAGGTTGGCGGTGGTCGCCCGCCGAGCCCAGACCCGCAGCCACGCCGACGTCGATCAGCTCGTGCGCTCCGTCCCCCCGCCAGCCGAGCCCGACCTCGCCGCCCGCAGCCATGCCGAGCTGCACCGGCTCCGCATCGTCAAGGCGGCCACGCTGTTTCGCCGGGTCTACGGCGAGGGCAATGCGCCCCACTTCGGCCATGCCGTGATGCTGCGGGCCTGCGCCCCAACCGGTAGGCGCTCCGCCAGCCTCCCTCTCGTGCTCGAAGGCCGCGTCCACACCGATGTGGAGCTGATGTTCGCGCTGGCCAACGTGCAGGTGATGAGTGAGGGCCGCCAGCCGGGCGTCGCCCTGTGGGCGGTCCGCAGCCACCGCGTGCTGATGGCCCTGGGCCGGCCCGACCCTCGCCTGCTGGGGCTGATGCTCGACGAGCAACGACCCGCCCGGTTGTGGCCCATGTCCACCGACCGCGTCGACGTGGCCGAGCGCGCCCGGGACCAGCTCGATGCCCGACAGTGCGCCCTGCTCGACGACGTCGGCTCGCGCTCGGCCAAGGATTTCCTCGACGCGATGGCAGATACCTGCCCATCGCACCGTCAATGGACCGGACTCTCGAACGAAAGGCGAAGACCGTGGCGAAAAAAGGCTCCGTAGCACCCAAGGAACGCATCAATATCGTGTACAGGTCGAAAGTCGACGGCCGAGAGGAAGTCGAGCTTCCTTTCAAGATGTTGGTGATGCAAGACCTCACCGGCAAGCCGAAGGAGGACGACATCGAGAACCGCGAGCCGGTGAAGATCGATAGAGACACCTTCAACGACGTGATGAGCTCGCTCGACCTGGGGCTGGAGCTCAAGGTCAAGGACCAGCTGTCGGGCGAGCCCGACGGGGACATCCCCATCAGCCTCAAGCTGAGAACGCTCAAGGACTTCACCCCCGAGGGCATCGCCCACCAGGTGCCCCAGCTGCAAAAGCTGCTCGAGCTCCGCGATGCCCTGTCCTCCCTGAAGTCACCGCTGGGCAACAAGGGCAACTTCCGCAAGCGCATCCAGGCGATCCTGGCCGACGAGGGGGCCCGCAAGCGGATGCTGGCGGAGCTTGGCCTCGACGCCGAGACGAACACGACCAGCGAATCCCCCACGACGGAGGGCAACTGAGATGGATACCGCAGTCGCAACCGATTCGGCCACGACGACCGAAACTGCCCCTGTGTCGCTGATGGAGGAGCTCCTGACGGAGGCTCATGTCCAGCACGCCGACGATGACGCCCGCCAGATCGCCAAGCGCGGCATCGAGGCATTCATGGCCGAGCTACTGGTCGGCCAAGGCGACTACGCCAAGATCGATCGCACGGTCGTCGACCTGATGCTCGCCGAGCTCGACGGCAAGATCACCAAGCAGATCAACGAGGTCCTGCACGACGAGGACTTCCAGTCGCTGGAGTCCACCTGGCGGAGCATTCGCTACCTCGTCGACCACAGCGACCACCGCGAGAACGTCCGGGTGGAGCTGCTGGACGTCACCAAGGACGACCTCATCGATGATTTCGAGGACGCCTCGGACATCACCAAGTCGGGGCTGTACCGCACGATCTACTCGGCCGAGTACGGAACCTTTGGCGGGCACCCGTACGGCGCGTTGGTCAGTGGCTTCGAGTTCGGCTCGGGGCACGAAGACGTTCGGCTGCTGCAGCAGCTGGCGTCGATCTCGGCCATGTCGCACGCGCCTCTGCTCGCCAACGCCTCCGCCTCGTTCTTTGGCGAGGACTCGTTCGAGGGTCTGCCGCGACTGCGTGACCTCAAGTCACTGTTCGAGTCGCCGCAGTACCTACGCTGGCGCGCGTTCCGGGACAGCGAGGACTCGCGCTACGTCGGGCTGTGCATGCCCAAGTTCATGCTGCGCGTCCCCTACGACGCCGATCACAAGGCGGTGCGCGAGTTCGACTTTCACGAGGACGTCGTCGACAAGCACGACAACTACCTGTGGGGACCGGCTTCGTTCGCCCTCGCCGCCCGGGCCGCCGAGTCGTTCGCTGCCTATCGCTGGTGCCCAAACATCATCGGACCGCTGGCAGGAGGCGCCGTGGAGGACCTGCCCGTGCACCAGTACGAGGCGATGGGGACGCTGCAGACCAAGCTCCCCATCGAGATTCAGCTGACCGAGCGCCGCGAGTACGAGCTGTCGGAAGAGGGCTTCATCGGCCTGACCTACCGCAAGAACTCCGACAACGCCGCGTTCTTCTCGGCCAACTCGACACAGCGGGCCAAGACCTTCGCGGACAAGGACGACGAGCTCAACTTCCGGCTCGGCACCCAGCTGCCCTACATGTTCGTCATCACCCGGCTCGCCCACTACATCAAGGTGATGCAGCGCGAGAACCTCGGCTCGTGGAAGACGGCACACGAGCTTCGACGGGAGATCAAGAAGTGGCTGCTGCAGTACACCTCGAGCGGGCCCAAGGTCGATCAGGCGACCAAGTCGAAGCGACCGTTCAAGCAGACCGAGGTGCTCGTGGAGGAAGTGCCGGGCCAAGCCGGGTGGTACCGGTGCGAGCTGCAGGTGATGCCGCACTTCAAGTACATGGGCGCC
>JAHZJA010000994.1 GCA_022601155.1 Deltaproteobacteria bacterium
GTAGTCGTTGATGTGGGTGGGCTCGTTGTCGAAGGCGGCGACCACGGTGCCCTCGCCGGGCAGCCTGGCGTGGACCTGGGCCTTGAACTGGTCGTCGTCTTCGTCGAGCTGCGGCTTCATCCACAGCTGGACCGCGCTGCCGTTGCGCATGCCCTCGTGCCGCCCCGTGACGTACAGGACCTTCGTGCCCGTGGCTTGCACGGCCTGGGTGAAGGCGGCGGCCCCGGCGATGGCCTCGTCGACCTCGCAGTACTCGGAGGTGAAGAATCGCTGTCGCCACAGCTCGCGGTAGGGCTCCACATGCGGCTCGAGCTCGGCCTCGGCCAGCCCCGCGTTGCGCATGGCCTTGCGAAAGTCCCAGCCATCCCAGTGCTCGGCCCGCATCTGCGCCAGCGCGGTCACGCCATGGGCCTCCCCGTACTCGGCCATGATCTTTGCCTGCCGGGGCTTGTTGTCCAGCAGCGTCGAGTCCAGGTCGAACACGGCCACGCCGCCACTTCCGTGCTGGGCACAGCGAGCGAGGACCTCGGTCAGCAGAGCGGTCGCGGCGGGGCCTTGGCGGAGGTCGACCGCAGCGAGCACGGGATCGGAGGTGAGGGAGGGGAGACTCATGGGCGCGACGGGGTGTCCTCGGTGGAGTTGGGCTCGGGGGCGGCCGGCTGTGGCGGCTGCTCGGGTTCGGGCTCGGGCTCGGGCTCGGCTTCGGGCTCGGGCTCGGCTTCGGGCTCGGGCTCGGGCTCGGCCTCGGTCGTCCAACCCATCAGCTCGGGAAGGCGGTGGACGGGCGGAGCTCCGTGGGCCAGGGCCTGGTCGTGGAACGCGCGAAGATCGAAGCTCTCCCCGCGCTGCTGTGCGCGCGCTTCGGCCTGCTCGCGCAATCGGAACCAAGCCTGCGCGCCGACGAAGTAGGTCGACAGCTGGGTGGCCGTGACCTGGGCTCGCACCCACTTGGCCTTGGCTTCGCCTTCTTGCTGGAACGACCGGAACACCATCAACTCCAGTGCCTCCAGCTCGTCCATGGTGCCCGCATGGATCGAGTGGTCGAGGATCGCGTTGGTGACGGTGCGCAGATAGAACTTCAAGCCGTGCAGCGCGATGGCCTTGGCGCGGAGCTGCGGATCGGTCATCACCCGAGCCAGGCGCTTGCTGATGTCCGGGCGCAGCTCCGCCTCGGGAGGCCCGCCCGCGTACCCGGCCTGCACCATCACGTGCTCGGCGTACACCGCCCACCCCTCGACGAACGGCCCGTTGGCCAGCACCTTGCGGACCTTCGAGGGCTCGCGCTTGCCGTAGTACAGCTGCACGAAGTGCCCGGGGATGGCCTCGTGGATCGAGAGGATCTCGATCATGAAGTTGTTGTACTCGCGGAGGAACGACTCCTTGTAGCTGGCCGGCCAGTCGTCGGGGACCGGCTGCACCAAGTAGAAGCTGGGCAATCCGGGCTTGGCGGCATCGAGGGGGCCGGGAGCGGCGAGGCCCGCGATCGCGACCCCGCGCTGGTGGGGCGGCGTCCAGATGACCTGCAAGACCTCGGCGTCGTCCAGGCTCACGATGCCCTGGTCGCGAACGAAGCGATCGAGCCGCACGAGGTTGTCCTGCACTCGGTCGCGCAGTCGCGGCGGGGTGACGCGGTCGTTGCTCAGCTCTTGGAGGACGGCGGCGATGATCGCCGTCTCGGGATCGGTGTTGGACAGTCGGACGATCGTCCGGCGTCGGTAGGGGGTGAACAACACCGCCGCCAGCTCGTCGGCGATGACGGCCATCCGCTCGCGGATCTTGGCGTGTTCGAAGATCGCCATGCGCCGCACCGTGTCGGCGCTGAGGTCCGTGTTGAGCGTCAGGGCCAGCTTGCGTTCGAAGGCCTCCTTGCCGAGCCTCCACGGGGCGTCCGCGGCCGGCAACAGCACGTCGTCCACGTGGGTGCGCAGCCGCTGCACCGCCTCGCGGGCGGCGGGCAGGGCGGCTTCGATCTGCTCGAGGTCGTCGGGACGGGCCCCACCCAGGCGCATCGGCATCTCGTCGAGCAGAGCCAGGACACCGTCGAGCTGCGATCCGGCCACCTGCGTCTGCGGGAGCATGGTCCCGCCGGGCTGCAGGTTCTCGATGGCCTGGTCGATCAGGGCGGGAAGCCCCTCCAGTCGGCCGCGGGCGGCTTGGGCTCGCTCGGTGATGGGCGCGTAGTCCCGAGAGACGAGGTCCTCGAGGCCGTCGCCGATCATCCCCGCGTACCACATGGGGCTGCGCAGCCACGGCTGCTCCTGCTCGTGGGAAAACTGCTGCAGGTGCAGCGCGTTGCGCAGGATGTCGAGGTCGACCCGCTCCGCAGGGCTCAGCTGCTCGCTGTCGAACGCCGACAGCTGCGTCAGGCTGCTCTCGATGCGCTGGAGGTCGGCGGCCAGGGCTTCGGTCGTCAGCGTGGGCCACTGGGCGTCGTAGCGGTGGTCGCCGATGTTGGTCGCGTAGACGGGCTGCGCCTGAAACCACGCGTCGAGCACCTGCTCGTTGATCTCCTCCAGCGTGGGCTCGGCGGGCGGAGGCTCGGCCGGCGGCGGCTTGGGTGGCGGCGGCGGCGTGGGA
>JAHZJA010000995.1 GCA_022601155.1 Deltaproteobacteria bacterium
ACCACGAGCGCATCACGCTCGACGCCCCCCGGCACCACGCCACCCTCGCCCGCCAGCACGACACATGGCCCGCTGAGCAGCAGGCCGCCGAGCGGGCTCTCCAGCTGGTTGGATTGTGCACCCCTCACCAGCGCCGAGCCTTCGTCCGTCACTGGGCCGAGGCGTGGGAGGCAGGCAGCACCACGGCCGATGCGTGGCTGCGCAGAGCCTCGGAAACACAGCTGGCATCCTTGGTCGATCGACGCCTCGCCCAGGGCGACACCCGGTTGGCACAGCTGCTGCGTCCGCACGGAGGGCTCACCATCCGCACCCTGCTGCAGCGCTGGGGAGACCGGTATCCCCAGGCCCTCGCGCATCTGCGTGCACCCCCGCCCACGAGCGAGGCACCTCCCGAGTCCAACGACGCCCAAGACCCCGAGGATCCCATCGATGGCAAGGACGTCGCCCAGCTGGTCACGCTCATCGACACCAAGGGGGTGGCGCGGGGCCTGGCCGTGCGCGCCGTCCATGCCCTGGCCCGGCACGGCGAGCGCGGGGCGGCACCGCTGGACCGCCTGGTGACCGACCGGCGACCACCCGTGCGCAGCGCCGCCCTGCGAGCCCTTCGCAAGGTGGCATCCCGCGAGCTCACCATGGCCGCAACCGCCCGGGTCATGGGCATGGAGACCCGGTCCGACGTCATTGTCCAGCTCATGCGCAGCCTCGGTCACGGCCGCCATGCCCCTGCCCTGCCCACGCTCATCGAGCGACTCGACCACCGCGACCCGCGGGTTCGGCAGACCGCCCACGACGCCGTCTTGGCGTGGGGACCGGAGGTCCTGCCCGCGCTACGCCGCGCGTGGAAGCGGGTCCGCCCCGACCGTCGCCCCGCGCTCGCACTCCTGGTCGACGAACTCGAAGCCTCTCACTGACACGCGGCCCAGCGCTCCACGAAGTACGCGAAGTCCTGATAGGTCGGCTCATCCACCGAGTGCACCTTGGGCCCGCCTCCGTGATCCACCCCGCCCAACGCCTCGTCCAAGGGCTTGGTCAGCAGCGGGCTCGCGAGTGGATCGTCAGCATCGAGGTACCCGGCATCCTCGGCGTTGCGCAGCGTGGCCAGCGACGCGGGATTGCACGGCCCGGTCGCGATCCAGTGAGGAGTCTGAGGAAACTGGTCGACGTGCGAGTCGAAGTGGCACGGAAAACAGCGCGAGCGCCACGAGTAGACCTTCTCGCGCCACACCAGCTCCAGGGTGAGGTCGGAGCAATCCCCCGGATCATCGAGGGACATGGGCTCGTAGACCGGGGTACTGAGCTCGCACTCGGGCTCTTGCGGCGGGCGACCACAGGGCTCGTCCACGGGCTCGCACACCGACTCCCCGCAGGTCGACACCGTCTCGATCCACGACAGCATCGCGTCACGCTCGGTGGCGATGGTGTCCTCGGTGATTCCACCGCTGGGCGTCGCCCGCTCGATCCACGACAGCACCACGCTGTCGTCGGGCTGGTCGAGGTCCACGATGCCCTGGTCGACCATGCAGGCCATCGTCTCGCAAGGGCTGGCCTGCACGAACATCGACAGATCGATGCCCGACAGATGACACTGGTTGCAGGTGCTGGGCCGATCGTCCTCGAGCAAGGGAGCGATGCGGCGCTCGTACAGCTCGAAGCCCGCGTCGGGGGTGCACACCACGGCCGCCTCTCCCGTGGAGCCCTCGTCGTCTCCCAGCCCAGCGCTGGTGTCCGAGTCGCCCCCGTCGACACTGCCCAGGTCGACCGACGGCACGTCACACCCCGTCAACGCCACGACCCAGGGCAACAGCCTCGCCAGTCCCCTCATCGAGCAGGGTACGGCCCAGCCCCGCGAACGGATCGGCCACGGCCTAGACCGTGCGCAACGTACGCACCAGACGCGCGCCCGACAGCAATGGACGGCGCCCCAGCTGCAGCCGCACGACCCGGCCCCCGGCCACGATCCTGCGCAGCTCGGTGGTCAGCACCCGCAGTCGATCGAACGTCGGCACGTCGAAGATCGTGGGCGCAGCCGCCCGCACAACCGGTAGCGCCGACGTATCGGTCCGATCTTCGCGATGCACCACCCGACCTCCCTCGACGACCAGCGACCGCCACCGGCCATCCGGGCGCTCCCAGGCGACCGCCGCATTGGCCAGCCGCGGCAGCCAGGCCGCGCGGCGCAGCTCCAGCGCCCCCTGGCCGACCATACGCTCCAGCGCTTCGACGACCCGCGAGGGATCCCAGGGGCGCTCGCCGGACTCGGGCCCTGGCTCGGCCGGTTCGGTGGGCTCCGACTCCACCCCGTCGGTCTCGCCGCGCTCGGCGGCCGCAGCCTCGGCGGCATCGCGCCAGGCCTCCCCGATCTGCGTGCCGGCTCCGACCAGTGTCGCGATGGCCCTGGGGCACCTCCCGTCGAGCCAGGTCTCCGTGAACTGCTCGGCCCCCGCGCGCCAGGTCGGTGCGTCGATCTCGGCATCCACCCACGGCAGCACGACCGTCCCCGCCGGCGGCTCGGCCCACAGATCGAGCAGCGCGGGCCAGGCACTCAGCACCGCCCGCGAGGTGAACGGACCACGGCGGTGACGGCGATCGGGCGCGGGCCTCCACGACCGTAGATCCGACGCGCCGTACCAGATCCCACGACCGGCGGTCCGCAGCATCACGTTGTAGGGGGGATCGAGGGCCTTGATCTCGTCGCTCTCGAGCAGCGCGGCCTCGAGCGCGTTGGCGGTCGTCGTCACCCGCAGGTCGCGGGCCTGGGTGAGCATCTGCAGCGTGTGCTCGGCGACCCTGCGGTGCTGGCGAAAGTAGCCATTGACCCGTCGCCGCAGCGAGCGAGCCTTGCCCACGTACAGGACGTCGCCGTCGAGGCGGGTCATGCGGTAGACACCCGGTGCATCGGGCAACGCCAGTCGCTTGTCGCGATCCATCGGGTAGGCATGGCGCGCCGAGGGCTTGGGCGCGGGCTCGGCCAGCCATGCCTCCAGCGCTTCGAGGGTGTCGATGGCGTGCTCTTCGTCGAGTTGCTGCACCACATGGCGCCACACCAGCGCGGTGGCGTGCACGTGCTCGGCGCTGCGCTTGAGCTCGTCGACCCCGAGACCGAAATACCCGGCCAACGCCCGCAGGCCGCGGCGAGGGAGCTGCGGCAGCAGCCGTCGCGCGATCTCGTGGGTACACACGAGCCGGAGTGGAAACGGCTGTTGCGGGGCCAGTTGCTCGTGGAGCGCATGCAAGAACGCCGACTCGAACCGTGCATAGTGAATGACGACCGGGCGCGGCGTCGGATCGCCGCTCGCAGCCTCGCACAGCGCCGCCCACACCTCGGCGACGGGCGACGCGTCAGCGAGGTGCTCGACCGTAATTCCCGTCAGTCTCGCGACAGGCCGCGGAATCGTCGCGCCATCGGGCAACGCGATCAGCCGTGCGTCCACCTGCAGCGCATCCTCGCCGAGGGCCGCATGGGTCGGTGCCCACCCCAGCTCCAGCAGGTGACCATGGGCAGGACTGGCCCCCGTGCTCTGGCCATCGGCGACGAGGACCGGCAGATGCGCGAGCGTGATGGGCATGCGCGACACCCATGGTACCGCGGCCCGATGCGCCCCCGTCGTCCCCGTCGTCCCCGGGGGTCCGGATGCTCTCGCCGCCCTCATGTCCGAGACACGGCGCTCCCATCGCGAAGGCCCCACCGGAGCGCACGCGCCGGCGTCTGCTTTCGTGCGATCCTCTGGCCCACGCATGGCGTTCGCACCGCTTCACCGCCTCGCCCGGATCATCGGCCTCGGCATCGTCGTGGCCACGCTCGGCACCTGCGACCGCCAAGGAGCTCCGGTGGCCGATCCCCCGTCCGCCTCCGAGGTCACCACGCACGAGACGAGACCCGCGACGCTCCGTGGCTGGCACTACCGGGTGACCCCCGATCCCCGGCTGGAATCGGCGGCCGTCGAGGTGTACTTCGTCGGAGATGCTCCGCCCATGCTGACGCTGGGTGCGGACGAGGCCCTGCCCCACATCCACGATGTCCGCCGCGCCGATGCGACGCCCTATGTGGCCACCGCGACCGGCTACCGCCTCGAGAGCATGCCCGCCGACGGCTGTCTGACCTACACGGTCGACTTCAACGGCCTCGAAGCCGACCAAGGCGTGGGCCGCGGTGTCGGCCGAACCGGCAACAGCCTGATGCTCCGCGCCAGCGCCTGGCTGCTTCGCCCCGCCCAGCGCCCCTCCGAGGCCGATGTCACCCTGCGCCTGTCGTTGCCCGAAGGCATGAGCGCCGCTCTCCCCTGGGCCACCCGCGGCGACGGCCCGCGCGGCACCTCCCAGGCCACGTACGTCGTCCCGGACACGTCCTTCTATTGGACCTCGATTGCCGTGCTGGGCGACCTCGCCATCGATCGATTCGAGCACGCGGGCACGAGCGTGGAGCTGGTCCGCCTCGACGCCGAGATCGCGTGCACGCCGGACGGCCTGCGCAGCTGGGTCATCGATGCGATCGACACCGTGGCGATGTTGTTCGAGGGTCGGTTCCCCCGACAACGCCTTCAGCTGATGGTGTTGCCGACCGAGGGCGGCGGCAACCAGTCGGTCTATTTCGGCATGGCCACCCGCGGAGGGGGCCCCGGGGTGCTCATCTTCCTCGACGACCAAGCCAAGGCGGAGGCGCTGCCCGGAGGGTGGACCACGGTGCACGAGCTGCTCCACCACGGCATGCCCTTCATCGACGACTCGTGGATGGCCGAGGGCTGGGTGAGCTACTACACCGAGCTGATGCGCACCCGCATGGGTCACCGCACCGAGGTCGAGGGCTGGCAGGCGCTGCACGAGCGCTGACCGACGAATGCCTCGCCGGCGCTGTGCTGGGGAGACTCCCGGGCCGGCAATCTGATCTTTCGCGACAATCGGGTCGTGGCGGTGCTCGTCTGGGAGATGGCCAATATCGCGGAT
>JAHZJA010000996.1 GCA_022601155.1 Deltaproteobacteria bacterium
CCTGGCCGACGCCCCCATCGTCACCTGGGACTGGGAGAGACGCTTTGTCGAGCTCTACGTCGCGCTTCAGAAGCTTCGGTTCGCCGAACGCCTCACCGTCGGGATCGAGACCACCGAGGTCTCACCACAGATTCCTTTCCCCGCCTTCGTGCTCCAACCTCTCATCGAGAACGCCATCCGCCACGGGCCTCTGAACGACGCTCGGTCGTGCCATGTCCTCGTCGTGGTGGACCGCCGTGGTGATCGAGTCCGCGTCGAAGTCCGCAACCCTCTCGGCGAGGGGCGTCCCCGCGCCGGGGCGGGCGTCGGCACCAAAAACGTGGAGTCCCGGCTGCTCGCACTGTTCGGCGAACACGCCACGTTCCACGCCGGCCCCGACGGCGAGCAGTTCGTGGCGATCGTCGAGTTTCCCGCGTCGAGGGACCCCATCGCACGAGGCGAGGCCCTGCCATGCCAGTGACGGTCTATGTCGCCGAGGACGAGCCGCTGGCACGCGATGCCCTCGTCCAGATGCTCGAAGCGATCCCCGGGTGGGACGTCATCGGGGCCGCCGACAACGGCGAGCGTGCCCTGCAAGAATGCCTCGAGCACCAACCGGACGTCCTCATCACCGACATCCGCATGCCACGGCTCGACGGCCTCGAGCTATGCGCCGCCCTTCGAACGGAGTGCCCGGCCATGCAATTCGTGTTCGTCACCGCCTACAGCGAGCACGGCGTGGCGGCCTTTCGTCTCGCCGCCGCGGACTACCTGCTCAAGCCCATCTCCGACGCCGAATTTCAGCGATGCATCGCGCGTGTGCAGGAAGCTGTGCGACGCCAGCAGGCCATGGAGCGGCTCGACGCGGCAGGGGTCAGCATCGACGCACTACTGAAGCGCAACCCAGGAGCGCTTCAGCGACTCGTCGTGCGCTCGGTGGGCCGCGTGGAAATCGTTCCGCTGTCCGAGGTGGTGGCGTTCGTCGCAGAGCGCAACTACATCGACATCATCGGCCGGAATCGCACTTGGGTTCATCGGGAGACACTCAAGTCCCTGATGACCAAGCTGCAGCCGGGCCGATTCGTCCGCATTCATCGGTCGGTGATCGTCGCCGTCGACAACGTTCGCGGCCTGGAGCGCCAAGGGGCGCGGACGATGTTGACGCTCGACACCGGAGCAACCTTTGCTGTGGGGGCGCGCTACGTCGAGCGCGTGCAGACGTTGCTGGGAGTGTAGCGGGCGGCCTCGCGGCCCTGTCAGCGCACCGCGAGCAACATCAGCGGGGGAGGTGTTCTTCGCGCATCCATGCCTTCGCGACCCAGGCAGCCCGTCGGCTCGTCATCTCTCGAGTGGGGCTCGGGGGTCGTCGAGCCAACGCTCGATGGAATGGATGACGTTCGCATGCAGGTCTTGGTCGCTCCGAAAGGAGCGCAACGCGAGCTCGGCCAGCTCGCGTGCCCGTGTGCGATCGCGGTGCGGACGGTCGACACTCCATAGAGCACGGGCGAGCACGAACTGCGTGTCGGCCCGGAAGGTCGCAGGAGTGTCGTCCCGCTGGCGCCGGGCGTACGCCGACTCCGCGAGCGGCAGCGCTTCGGCCTCTCGGTGCAGCTCCAGCAAGACCTTGGCGAGGTTGCTCTTCGCCACCGCGACGTGCGGGTGGTCGGGCCCCAGCGCACTGCCCAGATTCCACGGCAGCGACTCCACGAACGCCTCACCGCGCTCGGTACGCCACCGCAAGCCATCTCGACCCTGTCGAAGGCCAAGTCACGGGTTGCGGCAGCATGCCTCGGGCCTGTTCGAGGCAGGAGTGCCCCCCGTCGACCGCCCCAGGCGGGCGGTCCGTGCTGAAGAGGTGGAGGAACACTGTCGCGGTGCGGAGATGCCCTTCGGGCTGTATCGCACCCGGACGCTCGGGGCAGGTGATGCGGTGCTGTCGGTTGAACGGGACCACCCGGTCCTCGACCGAATGTCGCGTCTACTGAGCGTGAGGGGGTTTTTCAGCGCCTACGAACAATTTCACGCATCCATGGTGACTCATCTGTACGGACGGGTCGGGTCGAGCGAGGTTCCCTCGATGACACCGCCCTGTCGTGCCCAGATTGAGTCGGGGCACGCACAATCCCCCACGATATTGCCAGTTCGATCGCGATCCGCCGTCTCGGGTGCGTGGTGATTCCATCGGCCGGCAATGCACGAGGAGCCATTCGAACGATGAAGACCTACCCCGGAGTTTTCCTAGGACTCGGTGCCTGCTGCCTGCTCGTGGCACTCGACGCGTGCGATCGGGAGGAACTGGAGCACGATGACGACGACTTCACCCAGCAGTTCCGCGCGGTCGTCGGCAACGACCACAACTTCGAATGCACGGTGGACGAGGGCGATCTCGAGCCATGGGAACCGGACGGGATGGACGTTCCGGCGGACGTCCAAGCCAAATTCGGTCTGTGGACGACAATGAACTCCTCGTGCGTGCCCACCACGCTCACTGACAACTGTGACGTTCCACCGCCGCGCGACCACTCCCCGATCAAGGCTCCCGGAGCGGGGGGCGTGAGGCGAGGCGACATCGTGGTCGCCAAGGAGGACGTGAAGGTCTATCGGGCCTTTTCTGCCGAGTCATTCGCCTGTGGGGCCAAGAAGCCCGGAGGCCCGCTGGGCGGATGGTGGACGCTCAGCAAGCCAGCTCCACCCAAGCAGGAATACCGGGAATCGTTCGCCATTTGCCCGGCGTGGAACGACCTCTCGATGATCAACACGTGCACGCTCGCGGCCGGGACGGTGGTCCTGGTCGGACCCACGCAGTCGGCCAGCTGCATGGGGACGAGCACCTGTGACCCCGCACCGCCTGGGTGGGAAGACACCCTGCCCCCCCCGGGCGCGCGGACGGACGCAGCGCAAGTGTTCATCAACACTTTCGCCGGCTCGCACAAGCGCACCCCACAGGAGCTGGGCAAGTTCCTGCTCGACTGCACGGCCGAGCCTTGGGAAGACTGAGGCCCGCCCGCGGGCCCCGCTTCGACACTCGTCTCCCTCTGTTCGCAGGGTGGGTTGGTGGTCGACGACGGACCACACGTCCCCGCTACCCCTGCGCGCTACTCCCACTTGATGCCCTGCGCCAGCGGCAGGGCGTCGGAGCCATTGACCGTGCAGGTCTGCCGGCGCATGTACGCCTTCCAGGCATCACTGCCCGACTCGCGACCACCCCCGGTGGCCTTCTCCCCTCCGAACGCGCCGCCAATCTCCGCTCCCGAGGTGCCGAGGTTGACGTTGGCGATGCCGCAGTCGCTCCCGGCCGGGCTCCAAAAGCGCTCCGCCCAGCGC
>JAHZJA010000997.1 GCA_022601155.1 Deltaproteobacteria bacterium
TTCGTGCCGCGGTCGGTGTTGCGCGATGCCGAGCCCCGGGCGGCAATCCGCCACCGGGCCACGGCGCTGACCCTGTTGGTCTTGGCCCTCACCCAGACCGGGCTCGGCGTCGCCTACTTGGCGCTGCGCATGCCCGGGCCGCTCGAGTCGGGCGCACTGCTTTTTGGGTGGGCCTACCCGTTCGCGTTGCTGGCCTGGCTTCCTCGCACCCAGCAGCTCCAGCGGTTGAGCATCACGGCCGCGGCGCTCGCCCTGGTGGCCACCGTCGGCCTGGTCTCGGTGACGGGGGGCATCGACTCCCCGGCCCTGCCCCTGTTCGCCGTCGTGCCCAGCGGCGGGTTTGCGATCGGTGGGCGCAAGGCCGTGGGAGGGTTGGCGCTGGCCACCACCGCCGCGGCGCTCGCCACGGCCGCGGCCAGCTTCGGCGACTGGCTGCCCGCCAACCCGCTCGGTGTCAGCGCGCACTCGGGGCTGCGGACCCTGTTCATCGTCCATGCCGTCGTGCTCATCGGCATGTCCAGCGTCAGCACCAGCATCTCGCGGCGCCACTCCAACCGCGCCCTGCTGCGAGCACGCAAAGAGGCCGAGCAAGCCAGCGTGGCCAAGTCTCGGTTCTTGGCGGTGATGAGCCATGAGCTTCGCACCCCGATGGCGGGCTTGCTGGGCACGGTCGAGCTGCTCGGCGACACCGCGTTGGACGACGACCAGCGCGAACATGTCGACGTGCTGCGGGCCTCGGGGGGCGCGCTGCTGACGGTGCTCAACGATGTGCTCGACTTCAGCCGGATCGAAGCGGGTCGGCTCGAGCTGCGCCGCGACGACTTCGACCCGCACGACCTCGCCGAACAGGTGCGCCGCTTGTTTGCTCCCGTGGCCCTCAACCGCGGCCTGACGTTGACCGTGGAGTCCGAGGGCCTGGGCTACCGCTATGGCGACGACAATCGCCTGCGGCAGATCATCACCAACCTGGTCGGCAACGCGCTCAAGTTCACCGAGGAAGGCGGGGTCACGCTGCGGGTGTCGGCCCCCAGCGACACGCGGCTGCGCGTCGAAGTCCGAGACACGGGCATCGGGATCTCCCCCGAAGACCAGGCACGGCTGTTTCAGCCCTTTTCCCAGGTCGACGCGGGCACCACCCGGACCCGGGCTGGCTCCGGGCTCGGGCTGGCGATCTGCCGCTCGCTCATCGAGGCCATGGGCGGAGCCATCGAAGTCAGGAGCACGGTGGGCCACGGCTCGACCTTCTCCTTCGAGGTGCCCTGCCCGCTCAGCTCCACGCCGGACCCCGAAGACGTCAGCCCGCTTCCGCCCCGACCCGCCGCACGGCCGCTGCGCATCTTGGTCGCCGAAGACAACGAGATCGCCGCCATGGTCGTGCGACGGCTGATCGAGCGCCAAGGGCACGAGGTCGATGTCGTCGTCGATGGAGCGCGAGCGGTGGCCGCCGTGAAGCGCCACCGCTACGACCTCGTGTTCATGGACATGCACATGCCCGTGATGGACGGGCCCGAGGCCACCCGACAGATCCGGGCGCTGCCCGGGCCAAGCGGCACGCTGCCCGTGTACGGGCTCAGTGCCGATGCCGTGGACGAAGAAGCCCGAGACCCCAAGGCATCCGGCCTCGATGGGTTCTTGCTCAAGCCGGTCGACATGGAAAAACTGGCCACGGTGCTCGATGAGGTGGGCGCCGAGCCCGGGCTCCCAGCGACGACCGGGCACGAGTAAAGACCATTGATTTCAAAAACCTAGCCATGCCCGAGCCCGAGCTGCTACGGTCGCTTCGAGCAGTGTGGCGCCCCGGTTTCCCCGGTCGTTGTCCAGGAGCCCATACCCATGCCCAAACGTTCTGTGTGGCGTCGTCTCGCCGCTTTGCTGGCCCTGTTCGGGGTGATGTCGCTGGCATCGACCGCCGAGGCCGGCGTGATCTCCGAAGGCAAGAAGGTCGGCACCGTGCTCGGCATCGAGATGAAGGTTCGGCACTTCACGCTGGGCAACGGCCTGCGCGTGTACGTGCTCGAAGATCACTCGACCCCGATGTTCGCGATGCACATCGCCTACCACGTGGGCTCGCGCGACGAGAAAGCCGGCCGTACCGGGTTCGCTCACCTGTTCGAGCACATGATGTTCAAGGGCAGCGAGAACGTGCCCGAGGGCGGCCACTTCCGGAACATCCAGGGAGCAGGCGGCACCGTCAACGCGTTCACCACCGCCGACGTCACCCAGTACCACCAGACGGTCCCGAGCCACTACCTGGACATGGTGCTGTGGCTCGAGTCCGACCGGCTGCAGTCGCTGGCGGTGACCGAGGAGAACTTCGACAACCAGCGCGACGCGGTCAAAGAAGAAAAGGCCATGCGCTACGACAACCAGCCGTACCTCCTGCCGCTGCAGGAGTTCTTCGCGGCGGCGTGGTCGGGCACGGGCTACGGCCACATGACGATCGGATCCGAGGCGGATCTGACGGCGGCCAGCACCGCCGACGTGCAGCTGTTCTTCGACTCCTACTACGTGCCCAACAACGCGGTGATGGCCATCGTCGGCGATGTCGACTACGAAGAGGTCAAGCGCAAGGTCGACCAGTACTTCGGCGGTCTCGCCAAGGGCCCCGAGCGCACGCCCCGGCCGAGCATCGACCACGCCGTCGACGAGCCCTTCTCACGCGTGGTCGAAGATCGCCTCGCGCGACAGCCGCTGTACCTGCTGGGCTGGAAGACGGTCTCGCGGCGCTCGCCCGACTACCAAGCGGTCCGGCTGATGATGAACGCCATGCTCCGGGGCGATTCCTCGCGGCTGACCCGGCTGCTCAAGGACGACAAGCGGATGGTGGTGGCTTCGATCCCCACCGACTCGATGGGCGGCGGCATCGATGCCGGCATGTCGGCCGGTGCCTTCGTTCCGGTGCCCGGCACCACCTTCGGCGCCATCCAAGACGTGGTGCGGACCGAGGTGTCCAAGGTCAAGAAGCGAGGGATCTCGGGCAAGGAGCTGCAGAAGGCCCAAAACCAGATCACGGTCGACGTGGTCTCGAGCCTGAGCACCAACAACGGCCGCGCCCGTGAAATCGCAGGTGGAGCGCTGTTCTTCGACGACCCCACCTACGCCCTGACCGAGCTCAAGAAGTACCGGCAGGTCAGCACCAGGGACATCACCCGGGTCGCCAACAAGTACCTGACCGACAACTGGCTCACGCTCGAGATCGTGCCCGAGCGCTAGACGGAGGCGAAGATGACCACGACGACACGACATCTCGCTACCCGCATCGCATCACTCGGCCTCGGGCTGCTGTTCGCCGTCTCTGCCTGCAAGACAGGCAACGGTGAGACCAACAATCCCGACGGCGCCAGCAATGCCAACGAGGTCGAGCCCACCCCGGCCAAGACGATCGCCAAGCCCGGCCGGGTGTGGCCACCGCCGCCGCCCCCCACCGCTCCCAAGCCGGTCAAGTTCCCCAAGATCGCCGACTTCCGGCTCGACAACGATCTTGCCGTCTACGTGATCGAAAACCACGAGGTGCCGATCGTCTCCGCCCAGCTGGTGGTGCGCTGTGGCTACATGGACCACGAGTACCTCTCGGGCTTCACCGCCTCGATGCTGGGCGAGGGCACCCGCAGCCGCTCCAAGGCCAAGCTCGACGAAGCGATCGAATTCGTCGGCGGCACGCTCATCGCAGGCTCGGGCATGCACGTGTCGACGGTGTTCTCCCGCAGCCTGCGGGACGACCTCAAGCTGTCGCTGCTGCTGATGGCCGACGAGGTCCAAAATGCAACGTTCCCCGCCGGGGCCCTGACCAAGCTCAAGGCGCAGGCCAAGGCCTCACTGCGCATGGCTACGTCGCAGCCCGACGTACTGGCCGACACCCTGTTTGGCATGGCGGTCTACCCCGCCGGGCATCCGTACGGCCGACCGCTGGCCACCAACTCCGCGATCGACTCGATCGGGATCGAGGACGTCCGTCGGTTTCACAAGACCTTCTATCGCTCGAACAACGCGTTCTTGCTGCTGTCGGGCGACATCACGGCGGCCGAAGCCAAGCCCCTGGTGCAGCGCGCCTTTGGGGAGTGGACCGCAGCCGAGCTCAAGGATCTGCCCGCCAATCCGCTCAACGGGTTCACGCGCTACGAGCTGCCGCAGAAGCTGAACGTCCACCTGGTCAACCGGCCCGGCTCCGCGCAAGCCTCGATTCGGGTCGGCAACCTGGCCATGGCCCGCAACCACGAGGACTGGGCCGCTCTCGAGGTCGCCAACGGGATCCTCGGCGCCGGGCCCAACTCGCGGCTGTTCGCCGATCTGCGTGAGGAGCAGGGCCTCACCTACGGGATCAGCTCTGCGGTCGAGCCCGGCCAGGCGCCGGGCACGTTCAGCATCTCCACGCAGACGCGGACCCCGACCACGGGGGCGATCATCGCCGGGATCTTCGAGCACATCGCCCAGATGCGAAACGAGGACCCGCCCCGGGCCGAGTTCGAGACGGTCGTGCGCCAAAACGTGGGCTCGTTCCCGTTGCAAGTCGAGACCCCGCAGCAGATCGTCGGCAAGGTCCGGACACAGATCATCTACGGTCTTCCCGCCAACTACTGGCAGAGCTATCGCGACAACATCACCCGGGTGGAGCTCAAAGACGTTCGCCAGGCTGCGCTGCGATACATCCACGCCCTACCGGTCGTGGTGGTGGTGGGTGATGCCGATGAGATCCGCCCGCAGATCAAGCGCGTGTTGCCCACGGCCAACGTCATCGAGTACGACAACCAGCTGCGCAAGCAGTGACGACTCGTCCGGCTTGGCCGAGACTGTGCCGTTTGCGCCCCGGGGGAACTCTCACCCCTCGCGGCGCCAGGGGCCCGACTTGCCGCCATCCTTCTCGACCAGCTGGACCTGGGTGATGGTCATGCCCCGGTCCATCGCCTTGCACATGTCGTAGATGGTCAGCGCGCCCACATTGGCGGCCGCCATCGCCTCCATCTCGGGCCCGGTGCGATCGATGGCTCGCACCTCGGCGCGCACCTGCACACCGGGGAGATCGTCCAGCAGCTCGAACTCCACGCTCACAGCGGTGATGCGTACGGGGTGACACAGGGGGATCAGCTCGGCGCAGCGCTTGGTCGCACCGATGCCCGCGATCCGGGCAACCCCCAGTACATCCCCCTTGCCCACGCCGCCCTGCGCAATGCGGGCGAGGGTGGCAGGGGCCATCCGAATGCGGGCCATGGCCACGGCACGACGGGCCGTCTCGGGCTTGGCGTCGATCTCGACCATGTGGGCCGCCCCGGCCGGGGAAAAGTGAGTGAGCGGGTCGTCGGCGGGCACGGGGCACATGCTAGTGCCCTCCGGAGTCGACGGCACCCACTGCTTGGACCACATGGCTCGCGGCGCTCCCCGGCCGGGGGTGCGCGCCCGCTGGCTGCGGACAGGACCCCCGAACGTGGCTGGCCGGCCGCGCGACAGGCGTGATATCTCTGCCGCGCGCGCTGGGTTCCTGCTCCATGAAAATCGGCATTCCCAAGGAAGTTCACGAAGGCGAACGCCGGGTCGCGGCGACCCCGGACACGGCAAAACGCCTCCAAAAACATGGGTTCGAGGTGGTGATCGAGACGGGAGCAGGCGTACTCGCCAGCTTCCCCGACTCGGCCTACGAAGAAGCCGGCTGCACCATCGCCGATGGCCCACTGGCGTTGTACGCCGAGGCGGACATCATCGCGAAGGTCCGGCCGCCTGCGTACCACCCGGCGACCGGGACCGACGAGGTCGAGCTCATGCGAGAGGGCACGACGCTCATCTCGTTCCTGTGGCCCGCCCAGAACCAGCCGATCCTCGAGATGCTGCGTGATCGAAAGATCACCGCGCTGTCGATGGACCAGGTCCCGCGCATCAGCCGAGCACAGAAGCTCGACGCGTTGTCGTCGATGGCCAACATCGCCGGATACCGCGCGGTGGTCGAAGCGGCCAACCTGTTCCCACGCTTCTTTACCGGGCAGATCACCGCAGCCGGCAAGGTGCCACCCGCGAAGATGATGGTCATCGGAGCGGGTGTGGCCGGGCTCGCCGCCATCGGAGCCGCCAAGGGCATGGGCGCGATCGTCCGCGCCTTCGACACGCGTCCCGTGGTCAAGGAGCAGGTCGAGAGCATGGGGGCCGAGTTCCTCGAGCTCCAGTTCGAGGAAGACGGAGCAGGGGCCGGCGGCTACGCCAAGGTGATGAGCCCCGAGTTCATCGAGGCCGAGATGGCCTTGTTCCTCGCCCAGGCCCAAGAAGTCGACATCATCATCACCACCGCGCTCATCCCCGGGAAGCCGGCGCCGCGGCTCATCACCCGCGAGCACGTGGAGGCCATGCGCCCCGGCTCGGTGGTGGTGGATATGGCGGCCGAGCAGGGGGGCAACTGCGAGCTCACCGAGCCCGGCAAGGTCGTCGACCACAACGGCGTGAAGATCGTCGGCTTCACCGACCTTCCCAGCCGGCTCAGCAGCGTCGCCAGCCAGCTGTACGGCACCAACATTGCCCACCTGCTCGACGATATGGGCAAGGCCGAGGGCTACAAGGTGGACATGGACGACGAGGTCGTCCGTGGCGCGCTGGTCACCCACGAGGGTGAGATCACCTGGCCACCACCCAAGCGGCCCGAGCCTTCGCCGACCGACAAGAAGGTCGGTCGCGAGGTCGCTCCACGCGTCAACGAGACGCCGACCCCCGCGCCGCCGCCCAAGAAGGCCAAGTCCAAGTCCAAGTCCAAGTCCTCACACGGGCACGGCGGCGGCGGCTCCTCGACGGGCTCACCGGTGTGGATGCTGGTCGCAGGCGCCGCGCTGCTGGGCGTGGGCATCGGTGCACCGCCCTCGTTCCTGTCGCACTTCACGGTGTTCGTGCTGGCCATCTTCGTCGGCTGGCAGATCATCTGGAACGTGAGCGCTGCGCTGCATACCCCGCTGATGAGCGTCACCAATGCCATCAGCGGCATCATCATCATCGGCGGGATGCTTCAGGTCTCGGGCGAGCCCATGTCAGCCACGGTGCTGCTCGGGGCCGTCGCGATCCTGGTGGCCACCATCAACATCGCGGGAGGCTTCTTGGTCACCCAGCGCATGCTCCAGATGTTCCGCAAGTAGGGAAAGAGCTACGCAATGTCGCCGAGCCTGGTCACCGTCGCTTACATCGCCGCCAGCGCGCTGTTCATTCTCAGCCTGGGAGGGCTTTCCAATCAGGAGTCCGCGCGCCGCGGCAACCTGTACGGCATCATTGGCATGCTCATCGCCCTCGTCGCCACCGCCGCTGGCGTGGGGGTGGATTCGTCGGGCTACGGCATGCTGGCCGCGGCCATCGTTCCCGGCGCAATCATTGGGGCCATCCTCGCGTCGCGGGTCGCCATGACCTCGATGCCCGAGCTTGTCGCCATCCTCCACAGCTTCGTGGGCCTGGCCGCCGTCCTGGTGGGCATTGCCAGCTACATGGCGCCCACCACCCTGTCGGGCACCGAGCTGACGATCCACTCCATCGAGGTCTATATCGGAGTGTTCGTGGGAGCGATCACCTTCACCGGCTCGGTGATTGCGTTCGCCAAGCTACGCGGGAGCCTCAGCGGCAAGCCGCTCATCCTGCCCGGGCGGCACTTCCTCAACCTGGGCATGGTGGGCGCATCGGTCTACCTCGGCTACGAGTTCGTGGCCGCGGGCCACACTGCCGACCACCCGGGGCTCACCTCGCTGCTGATCATGACGGGCATCGCCTGCCTGATCGGCATCCACATGGTGATGGCCATCGGCGGCGCCGACATGCCCGTGGTGGTCTCCATGCTCAACAGCTACTCGGGATGGGCAGCGTCGGCGGCGGGCTTCATGCTCAGCAACGACCTGCTGATCATCACCGGGGCCCTGGTGGGCAGCAGCGGCGCCATCCTCAGCTACATCATGTGCGCCGCGATGAACCGCTCGTTCGTCAGCGTGATCCTGGGCGGCTTTGGCACCGACGGAGGCGGAGGTGCGCCCTCGGGCGAGGCCAAGGCTCCCGAAGGCGAGGTCACCTCGGTCGAAGCCGACGAGGTCGTGGAGCGCCTACGGGAGGCGTCATCGGTCATCATCATCCCCGGCTACGGGATGGCGGTGGCTCAGGCCCAGCACTCCCTGTCCGAGGTCGTGAAGATCCTTCGCAAGGCCGGCAAGGAAGTACGGTTTGCCATCCACCCGGTCGCAGGACGGCTTCCAGGCCACATGAACGTGCTGCTGGCCGAGGCCAA
>JAHZJA010000998.1 GCA_022601155.1 Deltaproteobacteria bacterium
ATAGGTCGTGTGCGCGATCTGTTGCCCCGCGCCGGGCACCTCGGTGGGCAACACGCGTACCCACAGCTCGCCCGCGAACGCACGACCCCAGTCGGGACCGGTCATGCTCTCGAGCGCCTTGACCGGCACATTGCGGCCGCTGAATCCTCCGGGGGCGTCATGGGGAGTGCCGCTGGGGATCCCGCGGAACATCGAGTAGCCCGCGAAGCTCACCGACATGACCGTGCGGCCGTCGGCGTCGTCGTACAGCGCCAGGGTCGTCGGCGCCTGGCCTTGGGCGGGGAAGTCCGCGTTGTTGCCCACCGACTGCCAGCTACTCTTGCTGCCAGTGAATGGATCGCGTGTGCGGTGGTAGATGTTGCCGTTGCCGCCGAGGACGTAGTCGAGCATGTCGCTGCCCCGATAGACGGAGGCGGCGCCGAGCACCGTGGTGTTGGCTCCACCCGGGGCGTCGTAGTGCAGCGACCACGGGGTCACCTTTTGCACGTCGCTGCACGCCATTCGCTTGAGCCGTACCGTGTTGTTGCCCAGGCCCTCCAGGTACACGTACTGCTCGATGACGTCACTGCGCGGACAGTCGATGCTGGTGGTGGGAGCCACGATCCCTCCGTTGCCGCACGCAATGGCACGATCGTCGTCGACCCCGTCGAAGTCGTCGTCGACCTCGGCGCCGCACGCCGAAGCCAGCCCCGCAACCACACCCATCATGATCCAAGTCTTGTATTGAGAACGCATTGGTCTGAACTCCGTCCCGGCCGGACTCCACGTCTCGCTTGCCGGGCGCCTATGTGGTGTCGCGGAGCTGCCAACCAGTCACGAAAACTTGAGTCGCGGTGCCCGCTGCCCGTGGCCACACCCCGGGAGGCCGTGACATCGGCGCTGCGGGTCATGGCTGGGGTCGCTCATCGGTTGGCTACGCGCAGGCGGGGTGGGTTCGTGGGCGCGTACACCCGCGAGCGTCTGCATCACGCGCGACGCGGCCGCCATGACCGAGGCTGTCGCTGGCGGCCGATTCGTCGCGACGAGTGCCGCGCCCGGTGACCCGCAGCCGAGGCGGTCTCCACCTCGGTGGAGACCACCCGGCGGTCGCCCGTCAGACCACGTCGAAGAATGTCGAGCCCTTCGCGGCCATGCTCCGCAGCAGCGCAGGCACGGCAAAGCGCTCGCCGTGGGCCTTGGCGAAGCCGTCCATCCGCTCTACGAATGCGCCCACGCCGATGCGATCGATGTAGGAGAGCGGGCCGCCGGTGTTGGGTGCGAACCCCACGCCGAAGATCGCGCCAACCTCGGCATCTCGGGGGCGCTGTACGACGCCATCTTCGACGCAGCGGGCTGCCTCGAGGGCCTGCAGTCCGAGCAATCGCTGTCCGATGAGCTCGACGCCGGTGTGCTCGGGTGTCGCGCTCACCAGCTCGCCGAGTCCGGACCACAGTCGGCGACCGTCCTTGCCGTAGTCGTAGAAGCCCTGGCCGGCCGCCTTGCCGTGGCGCCCCTGCTCGACCATCGTCTCGACCAGATCGACCCCTGCGATGTCCAGGGTGCGACCGTAGGCTCGACCCTGGGTGAACGCCTTGGCGGCGAGGGTGAGGGTGACCTCGTCGAACACCTGCAGGGGCGGAACGACCATGCCCGCCGCCCGTGCCGCCCACTCGATCGTGGCGGGATCGTGGCCCTCGGCCACCAGCTGCGCACCCTCGAGGATGTACGCCGAGAACACGCGCGTGGTGTAGAAGCCGTAGCCATCGCCAACGACGATGGGCAGCTTCTTGATCGCCCGCGCAAACGCGAGCGCGCGCCCGAGCGTCTCGGAGGAGGTGGCCTGTGGGGTGATGATCTCCAGCAGCTGCATCTTCTCGACGGGGGAGAAGAAGTGCATGCCGATGAAGCGGTCGGGCTGCGCCGAGGCCCGTGCGAGATCGGTGATCGGAATCGCCGAGGTGTTGGAGGCCCAGATGCCCCCGGGGGCCATCATCGGCTCGATCTCCTTGGTCACCATGTGCTTGAGCTCGAGGTTCTCGAACACGGCCTCGATGACCAAGTCACAGCCCTGCAGGTCGCCCACGTCGAGCGAGCCGCTGATACGCGAGCGGAGGGCCTGCTTGGCCTCGTCGGATATGTGTCGCTGCTTGGCCACCTGCGCGTCGACGTGGGCCATGCCGCGGTCGAGCGCGTCCTGCCCGACGTCCTTGAGCACCACGGTCATGCCGGCCTTGGCGCTGACGAATGCCAGCCCGGCCCCCATCATTCCGGCGCCGAGGATGCCGACCTTGGAGAACCCGTGCTCCTTGGCGGTGGGCAGACCCTCGTGCTTTTCCGCCGCGGTGCGGTGGAACCACAGGCTGCGGATCATGTCCTTGGCCTGGTCGGAGGTGGCCAGCCGCGCAAAGGCACGCATCTCCACCTCGAGGGCGCGGTCGAACACCAGCGCGCAGCCTTCTTGGACCACGGTCAGGGCGGCCTCGGCCGCGGGAAAGGCCCCCGCCGTCTTCTTGTAGAGCATCGCCGCGGCGGCCATGAAGATGTTCCGCGCGTCGTCGCCACCGGGCCGGGGCCCAGGGAAGCGGAACCGTTTTTGATCCCACGGCTGGGTCGCCTTGGGATTGGCGGCGATCCACTCGAGCGCGGCGACCTTCAGGGCGGCCGGGTCGGCGGCGAGGGCGTCGACCATGCCCACCTTCTTGGCCTTGGGGGCACGGACGATCTTGCCCTGCAAGATGTGCTCGAGCGCGGGCTGGATCCCGATGAGTCGGGGCAGCCGCTGGGTGCCGCCCGCCCCCGAGATCACGCCGAGGCTGACCTCGGGCAGCCCCAGCTGAATGCGCGGGTCGTCCAGGGCGATGCGATGGTGACAGGCCAGCGCCAGCTCGTAGCCGCCGCCCAGTGCCGAGCCGGTCAGGGCCGCGACCACGGGCACGGGCAGCTGTTCGATCTGGCGCAGCAGACCGCCCAGGCCACGGAGGCGCTCCATCATCGCGGCGGGATCGCGCTGGGCGAACAGGCTGTCCAGATCGGCCCCGACGCAGAAGTCCTTGTGGGCCGAGGCCAGCACGACGCCGCGCAGGTCCGACTGCTGCTGGGCCCACTCCAGGGACTGCTGGAGCGTCTCGCCGAAGGTGTCGTTGATCTTGTTGGCGCGCCCCGTCATCTGCAGGGTGATCGTGGCCACCCCGTTTTCGGGGTCGAAGGCGAAAGCGGCCTGGCCGTTGGCGGAGGTCAGCTCGTTGGTGCTCATGACATTGACTCCGGAAAAGCAGGGCTAGACGCGCTCGACGACGGTGGCGATGCCCATGCCGCCCCCGATGCACAAGGTGACGACGCCAGTCGAGAGGTTTTCGTCCTCGAGGGTGTCGAGCAGGGTGCTCATCAACATGGCTCCGGTCGCACCCAGGGGGTGGCCCAGCGCGATGGCCCCGCCGTTGACGTTGACCTTGTCGTGGGGGACGCCCAGCTGCTGCATGAAGGCCAGCGGCACCGCGGCAAAGGCCTCGTTGACCTCGAAGCGATCGATGTCGTCGACGGTCATCCCGGCCTTGGCCAGAGCGCGCTCGGTGGCGGGCATCGGCCCCGCGAGCATGAGGATGGGGTCGGTCCCCACCACACCCACCGAGCGAACCCGGGCCCGTGGTTTGAGGCCGAGGGCCTCGCCCTTTTCCTTGGTGGCCACGATGTGGGCGGCCGCGCCGTCGACGATGCCCGAGGAGTTCCCCGCGTGATGGATGTGGTCGATGCGCTCCACCTGCGGATAGCGGCCGCGGGTCAGTGCGTCGAGGCCGAATTGGCGCCCCATGGCCTCGAACGAGGGCGTCAGTCCCCCGAGCTTGTCGAGCGTGGTGTCGGGGCGGACATGCTCGTCGCGATCGAGGATCGTCAGCCCGTTCTCGT
This sequence comes from Deltaproteobacteria bacterium, assembly GCA_022601155.1. Classification (GTDB taxonomy): domain Bacteria; phylum Myxococcota_A; class Polyangia; order Nannocystales; family Nannocystaceae; genus Paraliomyxa. The sequence goes on from JAHZJA010000998.1 coordinate 3,883, forward strand.
CGCGCACGGGGATCAGGCTGCGGTCGAACCTGTGGTGCTCGATGGCGGCCGTGGCCCGCTTCTGGCTCTGCACCGCGAACGTGTCGACGTCGGTACGGGAGATGCCATTGAGGGTGGCCAGAAGGTCTGCGCTGATGCCCTGGGGAACCGAGTCGACATTCCACTGGGTGCGTGGGTCCCAGATGGCTCCGCCGTCGCTGCCCATCTTCACCCGCGACATGCTCTCCACGCCGCCGGCCACGACCAGGTCGTAGAAGCCGGAGGCGACCATGGCCGCGGCGTCGTTGAGCGCCTGCAGCCCCGAGCCACAGAAGCGGTTGAGCGTGACCCCCGGCGAGTCGATGTGGTAGCCGGCTTCGAGCGCAGCGAAACGAGCGATGCAGGCGCCCTGGTCACCGGTCTGGGTGACGCAGCCCATCACCACGTCATCGACCTGCTCGGTGGGCAGCTCGTTGCGATCGCGCAGCGCGGCCAGGGCTCCCGCGAGCAGGTCGACGGGGCGCACGGGGTACAAGCTGCCACTGGATTTTCCACGACCCCGGGGGGTGCGGACGGCATCGAACAAGTAGGCGTTGGGCACGGTCGGCTCCTTTGACGGATAATAATAAGCATGCTTAGTATTGCTTCGCCAAGGCCACGGGACGCAGGCCCCGTGTGAGCAAAAGCGTTCATCATGCCCGATCCCGCCCATCGCCGCACCACGGCGTCGCCCTCGCTCGAGCTGCGACGGCTCCAGACCGACGCCTACCTCAACTTCGCCCGGATCCACCGCGCGCTGGAGCGGGTGGTCTTGGTGCTGTTCCAGCGCGAAGGGCTGGCCGATATCACCCCCGCCCAGGCCAGCTTGCTGATGGTGCTGTTCCAAGCGCGTCGGCCGCTGACGGCGCGGGAGCTGGCGGAGCATCAGGCGCTGTCACAGCCCACCGTGGGTCGCCTGGTGCACGCGCTGCAAGCCCAGGGATGGGTGACGCGAGCGGCGAGCCCCGACGACGGCCGGGCGATTCTCATCCGGCCTACGGCCAAGGCTCGGCGCACGCTGCCGCGGTTCATCGAGGTCTCCAACACCATGCTCGACATGGCGTTCGACGATGTGAGCGAGGCGGCGGTCCGCACCATCGCCCGCACGACAGCCCGCCTGCGCGAGAATCTCGAGGACGGGCTGGAGCCGCGACCCTGACCGGGCGCGGCAGCTGAAGGTGGTGGAAAGCAGGCGGCGAGCGGAAGCTGGGGCCCGCCGCCGCTGGCATCAGCCTGGCGGGGGAGGGTTGCCGCCGCCGACGGTCGACAGGGCGAAGCCCGTCATGTCGCTGTAGGTGTAGGCCCCGAACAACCCGTTGTAGGTGTCGACCTGGTCGGTCACGGGGTCGGCCCGGTAGGCGTTGTTGCCCGCGAAGCTGACGCCCCAGACCATGCCCGCAAAGTCGACGCTCACGCCGTGCACGTACTCGGGCAGCTGGATCTGCTCGTCGATGTTGAGGGTCTCGATGTTGAAGCCGAGCAGGGTGCCGCCCTGGTTGCTGTGCCAGATGAGCTGGTCGCCATCGGTCATGCAGCCACCGATGCCGAACTGCCCGCCGCCCGCGCTGTCCCACGTTGCATTGTTGACGTTGAAGCGCGAAGCCCCACCGCCTCCACAGACCCACGGCCGTCCCACGGAGTCGACGGTGATGCCATAGCCGCCCGAGGGAGGCAGTGGCCACGTCTGCATCTGGTAGGTGACGTTGTCGACGCGGAACAGCTGGCTGCTGCCCGTGTCCAGGCCCCAGAAGTTGCCGTCGGCATCGGCCGCGCCGCCGTAGACGAACGAGAATCCGCCACCGCCATTGACGGGGATGGTCTCCTCGATGTCGCCGGTCTCACCGTTGAGCAGCAGGACCTCGCTGTCGCAGACGGTCCACAGG
>JAHZJA010000999.1 GCA_022601155.1 Deltaproteobacteria bacterium
GAAGTATTGCTCAGTTTCAGAGAATAGTATCTTTAATTTCGACAATTCAGTACCGAGTACTTTTCAACTTGCGTCAGACCCTTCTCGAGTGTGTTTCTGTGTAAACGATACACGACGGGGCTCGAATCACCAGGGCCTCCTTGCGCCGTTGCAGATCTCTGACGCGCAGTCGGCCCTCGCGGACCAGGTTGCCGGTGGCGTTGTCCCGAGGCGCGCGCAGCATCGTCGCCATCGCATCCGCCAGGGCCAGGCGGGCGCTGCGAAGATCGGCATCGATCTGTGGCACGCTCATCATGGCCAGCGGTTGACCGGCTTCGAGAGGCTCGCCCTCCGCCACATAGACCGCGCCCAAGGTCCCCTTGGAGTCCACGCGGACATGGGTGAGCCCGGGGAGGCGAACTACCGCACTCCCGCGCACCGTCTGCGGGCTGGGTACCCACAAGCTGGCCGTCACTGCGAGCGCACCCACCACCAGCATCACGATCGGAAGTCGCAGCCACAGCTGCTCGTGGACGATCGGGAGGCTTCTGCCCAGGCTCAGCTCGCTCTGCGATCGTCTGACTTCGGGGCGCAGTTCCATTGTGGTGCCCTTTGCTGCAGGGGGTTGACGGTATTGGTGATGCGGTCGAGCCAGACGTGGGTCTGAGACAGGAGCTCGTCGACGGCGGTCAGCGCGTCCAATTCGTCGAGGGCCTGGGTGACGACGGTGCGCTCCGCCGCGGCTTGATCCCCGTCGGGTACGACATGCCCGGCAGGAACGTGGATGTCCATCCGTACCCCCGGCTCCGGCTTTGCGATGCGCAGCCCGGCTGGGGTCCACGTGACCGCCATGCCCGGAGGCTCTCGGTGGCCCTCGGCAATCATCCCTTCGATGGCGCGGTCTAGCTCGCGAGGCGTCCGAACGCCTTCGTACATCCAGGCCATGAGCTCGCGCTGTCGATGTCGAGACCACACCCAGTGGTCTTCGTCGAACACCGTGTCCATCTCATCGCGGAGGGCACGGATGAACGCGCGAAGAAGGTGGCTGCTGGTACGGTCTTCGAGATCGGCCAGCCGTCGGCGTACCTGAGTGATGGTCGACCGCATCTGGCGGGCGTGGTCGAGGACTTCGGCACCCAGGGTGTGCATGTGTTCGAGGCGACCGCCGCTCGACTCGGCGGAGCACGGCAGAACGCCATAGAAGCGTCCTTCACCGAGAACCGTGGGCAGCTCGAGATCGAGGAAGCGGCCGTCCATCGTGGAGTTGTTGCAGAACGAACCCCAGTACACGCCCGCGAGGAAGTACGCCTTGAAGTTGGAGGCCGCCTGCGCCATCGCGTCCGACATCGCCCGGACGATCGTCACGGGGGTGCAGCTGTCGGCGCTGGGGCGTGGTCGGTGTGGCCCCCTGGCGTAGCACTCGAGCAGCCAGCCGAAGTCGCTGACGGTGTCTCGATTCGCGGGGGCGTTGACCAGCAGCCACAGGAAGTTCGACCATCGCGCAAAGTCGGCGGGCTTGATGCTGATGGCCTGCAGCTCATGGTCGATGGGGGCCAGCTGGAGGCCCTCGCCAGCGGCATACTCGCGAAACGACCGTCGAAACTCGGGGGACATGCGGCGCACGAGGATGCCCTCGCAAGGCACCACGCAGTGCCCGAGGCCCTTGGCTTGGAGGTAGCGCGTGACGACGAGCTCGCGGATCGCCGCGCTGGCCTGCATGTGGCCAGTGCCATGCCACGCGTCTCGACACTCGGCCCAGTTCGCCGCGAGCGGGGTCCGGCCGAGCCCCTTGAGGTACTTGCCCTTGTAGAACGCCGCGCGCCCCGAGCCGAGCCGTCTGTGGGCCGGGTAGTCGGCGAGCAGCTGAAAGTCGCAGTGCGCACAGTCCTCGGCGACCCCCTGCGGCGTCACACCAAAGCTGGCAATCGCCCCCAGATCGGTCTCCACTGCCAGCGAGGCGTGCTGTGGCCACAGCGGCTCGAACTCGGCCGCGCGAACGGGAACGGGCATCGACCACGGGGCGACTCGCCCCCCCAACACATCGGAGTCTCGGTGTTTCATCGAGGGTGCCTTACTTCAAGAAGAACATGTCCTTGGTGGCCTCGAGGGTGAGCCCGGGGTCGGGTTCCAGCTGCTCGACCGACCACCGAAACAGCGCTTCGTCGTCGATCTTGGTCAACGACAACGCGAAGTCATCGTCGTGCTGTGGGAACCGGCGCCGTCTCAGCAGTTGCTCGCGCCACTGTGGTCGCGAGTGGGGGTGCACGCCTCGGCGAGAGACTTCGCCACGAGGGTCATCGAGCGCATTGAGATTGGTGAACCGGAAGTCGATGGGGCCGCGGTCGGGAGCTCTCCACGTATCGTCGGGGCTCGGGAGGTTACGGACATGACTCGATCCCCCGTCCTTGACCAGCGACCACAGCTGCTGACTCAACGACTCGATCAGCGCGTCGTACCAGGGCACATCGGTCGACACCTCGGTGGCCAGCTGTGTCTGGTCGTACAGGTGGCGCCCGGACAGGTGTTGGAGCCACAGTCGCGAGTACTTGCGCTGGACCTTCCCGTACGACAGCTCGTGTTTGAGCCAGCTGAGCACGCAGGGGCTCCGCCGCAGGGCTGCTGCGTCGAAGCCTGGAAACCGACCGGTCGCATAGAACTCGGCCAGCGTGCCGAGGAACGAGGGGTGGTCGATCTCGAGATCGGGGGAAAACCGCCGATACTCGTCCTGACGGCGGTGGTCGTACGACACCGTCAACGTCCGAAAGTTCGAGCCAATCTCGAGCTCCGACTCGAGGTCGCGCTGGCACAAGCACCAGTAGTCCAGGCCAACGGTAGCGACGGCCTCGGTGATGAGCAGAGCCAGCACGTGTTCTTCCACGTTCCCCGCGTGCAGGGGCGCGACACAGCAGTCGAGCTGGGGCACGGTGGTGCGGATGACGTCGAGGGCCCAGACGTGGAGATAGTCGTGGATCGCAAACGACAGCTCGTTGATGAACACATCGCCTTCGTTGAGCTCTCGAAGGTCCTGTGAGGGGTCGTCCAACCACGAGGCAGTTGGGGACTCCTTGGCGATGCAGATCTCACCCTGCTGAGGCGACCACCCGAGCGAGGCCTTGGTGGAGCGGTTCTCGTACAGCCATCTCACGTCGCATTGCCGTCGCACGATGCGGACGCCGGGGTCGGTCCGCAGGCGTTGGACCAGCGGGATCTGGAGCAGCGTGTGATTTGCAGGATGCATGGAAGCCTCGCAGGACGTGATACGGCGGGTCGTCGCGTCGACTCGTCGACCCACCGGGTGTGGTCGTCGAACAGTCGTCGACCACGGTGTGCAGCAGCGCTGCTAGCAGACGGTCTCGGTCCAGCTCTTCTTGCAGCAGGCGTCTTCGGTCGTCTCGCTCTTGGTCTTGGCCGCATCCTCGAACATGGCGCCGCGGACGTTCTTGAGGTCTTCGATGCTCAGGTGCTTGGGGGTGGAGTCGAGTTTGGGATTGGTGTCGTTGTGCTTCATGGTCTCGTCCTCTCGAGCCGTTCCGGGCGTTCCCGGACGGTCGTGCAACTGGTTCGGTGCTTCTAGTTCTTGGTCTCGGTGTAGGTCTTGCAGCCGCAGGGGGACTCGGTCGACTCCGACTTCTTGGCAACATCCTCGAACATGGCGCCGCGGATGTTCTTCAGGTCGTCGATGGTGAGCTCCTTGTCCGAGAGCCGTGGCTTGGTATTGGATTGGTGATCGTTCATCTTGGTGTCTCCTGTCGTAGAGGTTGGTCGCGCCGACGACGAGCCGACCAGGTCGGTTCGGGCGACGACGCGAGGTCGCGGGCGCTCGGATGTCTCGGCTCGACCTCGACGGCCGAACTGCCCTCGTCTCAACCGGTGGGTAACGCCCACCTCGGGTTTGATTGCCGTGGTGGGACGCATTCCCCCGCGGCGTTCGACGACGGGACACTGGATCAGACTCGACTACTCCAGGTGGATCGGGCCGCACCGCGCCGGCGGGGCTGCGCCGTGGGTGTGTCGATCACCTGACCGCAGACGCCCTCGAAGGCGGCACGTGACGCGTGCTGTGCGTGGTAGGCGCCCTGCTGAGTGGGGCGCCGTCTCCCCTCATGCAGCACCGACTGCTGTTACTCTATATATCTGTAATTATTTGATTTTTATGCCTCCACGTCGTGGGTCGTTCCCGTATGATAAATAGGAATCGGAATTCCGATTTGTGATTCGAGCACCTGCACCGCCAGCCATCGAAGCCACCGGCCCGCCCCGCCAGGCACGGAGCCGCGCTGCACTGCAGCGGTTCATCGCGACGGGCGAAGCACTGCTCGCGGC
>JAHZJA010001000.1 GCA_022601155.1 Deltaproteobacteria bacterium
ACCGAGTAGACGCCGTCGTCCCAGTTCTTGGCGCGCCACACCTGCACGATCCGCTCGCCGGGTTGGAGCTCGATGTTGCGACCGGTGACATGGCCGCCGTACCAAGAGCACGGCCCGCCTTCGTCGGGGCTGACCTCCGCGGGTGCTCCCGAGAACGCGGCGTGGCCAGCCGAGGTCATCAAGGCGTCGTAGACCTGCTGGGGGGTGGCGGAGAGGGTGATGGTCTGACGGATGGGCGTGCTCATGGCGAATTTGTCCTGTGATTTCAAAGGTTGAAACGTTTAACCATTTGGTTTAATGTTGAGATACACTGGAAGCCCACAGGTGGCAAGGACCCCCGCCAACAAAAACGACGACGCCGACGATCCGGAGCAGCAGCTCGATCGCGTCTTCCATGCGCTGGCCGATCGCACCCGCCGTCGGTTGCTCGCGCACTTGGTCGAGCGGCCGGGCACGGTCTCCGAGCTGGCGGCGCCGTTCGAGATGTCGCTGCCTGCGGTGTCCAAGCACATCAAGGTGCTGGAGCGGGCGGGGCTGGTGGTCCGTAGCGTCGATGGCCGGCTCCATCGCTGTTCGTTGTCCGCAGGTCCGCTGCGTCACGTGGCACGCTGGCTAGATCCCTACCGCCAGTTCTGGACCGACACCCTCGAGGCCCTGGCCCGCTTCACCGAACCGAAGGACGACCCATGACCGAGACCCTGACCCTGGAACTTCGCCGCACCATTCGCGCCAGCGCCGAGCGCTTGTTCGAGGCGTGGACCACCCCGGCCATGCTCCGCCAGTGGTGGGGCCCGCCGGAGGTCGAGTGCAGTGATGCGGCCGTCGACTTGGTGGTGGGGGGGCACTACCACCTCGACAATCGGCTACCCGATGGCACCGTGCTGCGCATCGAGGGGCAGTTCGAGCGCATCGAGCCGCCCCACACGTTGGTGTACAGCTGGCGTCTGGGAGCCGAGGCGCCGGCCGAGCGGGTGACCGTGCGCTTCGAGGCGCGCGATGGGGGCACCGAGGTGGTGGTGACCCACGAGCGCATCGGCTCGGTCGCGGCCCGTGACCAACACGGTCGGGGATGGGAAGGCTGCTTGGACGGCCTGGTCGAGCTGTTGGCCGCGTAGCGATCGAGCCCCGGGCTCGACGGCGCGCTCGTCAGAAGTTGAACGCGGTGCCGAACAACACCAGCAGCGAGCGCGCCTTGGCTCCCTGCTGGTTGACCATGGGCTCGACCCCGCTGTCGGTGGTGTCCTGGGACAGCCCCGTCACGGTGAACGCACGCTCGCCCAGCACGCCGCGGAACTGAAGCATCAGCGAGGCCCAGCGGCGGATGCGATAGCGGGCATCGAGCGAGGGCGACCAGATGAAGCTGATGCGGTCGCCCGTGAGGTCTTCGCGCTCGCGCACGGGAAACGAGAAGCCCACGCCCACGCCACCACCGACCTCGATGCGCGAGGTGGTGGCGACGACGACGCCCGGCTCGAACAGCACGCGTGCCCAGCCGAACGCCCGCAGCTGCTCGTCGGTGGTGGTGGTCTCGGTCCCCTCGACGTCGGTGGGCTGGATGGTGTCTTCCTCGACGAGCCGACTGCCCCAGCGACCCAGGGTGCCGCCGACCCGCAGATCCCAGCCCACCCGGGCCCAGTTGGGGTTGCGCGAGCGAAACTGGAGCGCGAGCTGAGCCAGCCCGGTGAAGTACACCGGAGGGACATCGTCGGGGCCGAAGGTATCGGACCACGCCGGGCCGCCGCCCAGCGCGAAGTAGAGCTTGAACGCGGTGCGACGGGCGGTGCGCTCGGGGGGACCAAACTCGATGTCGCCGTTGCGAATCGTCGCCAGCGCCTCTTCGTAGGCCCGGTCGCCCCGGGGCCGAAACCGGATGGGCTCGCAGGATGCCCCAGGGACCTTCAGCTGGAGGTTGGGGACATGGGTGACGCCGTAGCGGTGCACCTCGCCGTCTTCACCGAACAGCTCGACATCGGTGACGCGACTGCCGGGGATCTCGGTGCGCCACTCGTTGACCTCGGCCTGGAGGTACATCTGGTCGGCGGGGACGTAGCTGGCGAGGATCTGCCCGTTGATGGCCAGGGTATCGGTCCACCGCTGAGTGGGGCGACTCTTCTCGAACGTGACCTCGAGCGGCAGCTCCAGGTCCAACGATGACTCCTCCACCCGCCCCGGACAGCGGTAGTCACAGCCCCGCTTGGTGACGGTGGCGGCGCACGTGGTCCCCGTCTCGAGAATGACGGTGGGGCATGCGTTCTCGGGGAAGATGCACTCGGGACGCCGCCAGCTGAAGCTGACCTGATTGAATTGCAGCGCAAACGGAGCGTGCGGCCAGCGTCCTTCCCAGCGCGCACCGAACCGGGCCGCCGCCTTGCCGTCGTCGGTGGCGGCGAGATCGATGTCGATGGTGCCGACCCCCAGCGGAGCCGGGGGGACGCGAACTTCGAGCGCGCCCGTCCCGGTGAGGGTGCCGACGCAGCGGTCGACATCCATCGCGACGCCGTGGACCCGCAGCGCGATCCTCTCGCGATCGGAGTCTTCGAGCCGCATGTGGGGCAGGGTCACCTCGACCACGTGGCAGCGCGGGGTGAGGACCAGCGAGACGAGCTTGCGGACCGGCTCGCCCACCTCGCCGCCGCTCTCTTCGGAGCCCCGCTCGGACCGCGGATGGGCGAGGTAGTAGCCGCCCAGGCTGCGGGCGGTGACGACGACTTGTTCGAGATCGGCACGCACGCCGATGGTGGCGACCCCGCCGGTCAGGCGCACCGAGTCGATCGCGGGGGGCGAGCCCTCGAGATGTTCGAGCAGGATGAACAGCGGACGTGGGTCGAGCTCGGCTTCGGTGGCGGCGAGACTGTCGGCCGTGCATGCCACATGGAGCTCGCTGGCCCGACCCAGGCCCTCGGGCAGCTCCACCCGGGGTCGGCAGTCGCCCACGGGGTCGTCCGAGCACCGCTGGCGCTTGGACGACGCGGCGTTGCCACCCCACAGCTGAGGCTCGACCAGCCAGGTGCTTCGGCCGGGCGCGTCGAGGTTGGCGGGCATGGGTTGGTCGCGCAGCAGCGCGTCGAGGGTCTTGCGGGTGCGAAGGCTCGATGTCTCGCTGACCACGCACAGGTGCGTGGGGACGTCGCCCGCCTCCGGGCGCAGGTCGAGGGTGACGACGCCGTAGCGCTCGGCCCGGGCCGGGGACGCCACGCCCCAGACGAGCACGAGCGCGGCCGCGACCGTGCTCCATCGGATGAGCGCGCGCAGCCACTGCGGGCGGCGCGGCGCGGGGGCTACGGGGCGCACCGGTCCTCGGCCACGGCAACGCACAGGTAGTAGCGCGCGCAATCGGATGGGCTCAGCTGCGCGAGGCGATAGTCGGGGGCGGGATCGTTGCAATCGTAGCAGCGGTCGTCGGTGCCCTGGATATAGCGGGAGTGGCGACGCGTACGCTGTAGATAGTTGAACTTGTCCTGCTGGAAGTAGCACGTCCCCGTCTTGCGCTTGCGCCGAGCCGGGGCCTTGCCGTGCGTGGGTGCAGCGGCGCCGTCGGTCGTCGGCGGGGTTGACCGACGCACGGCCGGGTCGGGGGTGGCTGGATCTGGGACGGCAGCGTCGGGGGGGGCGGCGTCGCTGGGTGTCGGCGTCGAGCCCTCGCCCTTGGGGGTGGTCGCCGCCTTGTGGGGTGTTGCCGCCTGGTCGTTGGGCGTCGCCGCCTGGTCGCTCGTCGTCGTGGCCTCGGGGGTGGGCCGCAGCGGCGCGACCTCGGCTGGCCCACCGTCGTCTGCGGCCGCGACCAAGCCGGGCGTCGTCGGGCTCGGCTGGGCACGGGCCACGGTCGCGGAGTCACGCTCGAACGCGGCGGGCTGGGGGGTGGGGTCGTCCGCTCCCGAGGCCATCCACACCGCCGTGCCACTGACCGCCAGCAGGCCGACGATCGTCCCCACGACGGCGATCCCCCGAAGCCGACGTCGGCGGCGACGCGCGGCGCTGGGATCGACCAGAGCCTCCTCGAGGCGGTCGAGCAAGGGGGTGAGGCCGGGGTGACGGTCGACGGGATCGACGCCCAGACCTCGCACGACCTCGGAGTGGACCCACGCTCGCACCTTGCTCTCGGGCGGGGGGTCGAGCACGCGGCCGTGGCGAACGCTGTGGCGATACTCCGCCACCGAATCGCCTGCGAACGGCGGATAGCCGTACAGCGCCTCGTAGAGCGCGACACAGAAGCTGAACTGGTCGCTGCGCGCGTTGGCCAGCGCCCCGGACTCTTGCTCGGGGGCCATGTACTTGGGCGTACCCAGCAGCGCGCCCGTCTGCGTGAGGCTGCCGGCCGGGCCGTGCACGTTGCCGGTATCGCGATCGAGCTGCGACTCTTCGGAGCCTTCGTCGAGCGCCGCGGGGCCACCTGCGAGCCCGAAGTCACCCACCCGTACACGCCCGTCCTCACCGACGAGCACGTTCTCGGGCTTGAAGTCGCGATGGATCACGCCAGCGGCATGCGCGGCGGCCAGGCCCCGTCCGGCGTCGATGTACTTGCGGAGGATCTCGCGCCACGGCGGCGTGCGGGCATTGAACCACGCGGCGAGGCTGCTGCCCTCCACCAATTCCATCGCGATGAACACTCCAT
>JAHZJA010001001.1 GCA_022601155.1 Deltaproteobacteria bacterium
ACCCGATATCGCGGTGAACTACCAGGTCGGGCTGGGCACGGAGCCAGCCATTCGCGGAGCCGAAGACGCGCTGGTCACGATCGTCATGTTCGGCGATTTCCAGTGCCCCTACTGCAAGCGCGTGCTGCCAACCCTCGACCAGATCCTCGCGGGCGATCGCGATGTGCGGCTGGTGTTTCGGCACAACCCCTTGCCCATGCACGACAACGCCAACATCGCCGCCAAGGCGGCTGTGGCTGCGGGCAAGCAAGGCAAGTTCTGGCTGATGCACGACAAGCTGTACGAAAATCAGCACGCGCTCAGCGAGGAGAACTTCCGCACCTGGGCCGACGAGCTCGGGCTCGACCTCGTACGCTTCGACCGCGACTACCACGACTCCGCCACGCAGAGGCTCATCGACGCCGACTCGGCCGCGACCAAGAAGCTGGGGGCCACTGGCACTCCTGCCTTCTTCGTCAACGGCCGCTACCTCGCCGGGGCACAGCCGCTGCACGGGTTCGAGACGGTGATCATCGAAGAAAAGGAGCGAGCCACCCGCTTCGTGGCGCGGCGCGGCGACACCCGCAAGCGCCTGTACTCCGACATGATCTCGCGCTTCGCCCCCGAGGTCGTGGCCCCGCCCACGACACCGGTGGCCACCCCCGTGGGTGACAAGCGCTACACCATCGACACCACGTCGCTGCCCCGTCGCGGAACGACGGGCTTCGTGCGCGTGGAGATCGTCGAGTGCGGAGACCTCGATTGTCCGTTCTGCAAGCGGGCGGTGGCCACCCTCGATACGGTGCTCAAGGACTACGCGGGCAAGACCTCGCTGTTCTGGCTGCACAACCCGCTGTCGTTTCACAAGGGAGCCGAGCCCGCCGCCCGGGCCGCCACCGCCGCGCACAATCAGGGCAAGTTCTGGGAGATGCACGACAAGCTCATCGAAGACCGGGACAAGCGGGCCCAGACCGACTTCGTCGGCTATGCACGCGACCTCGGGCTGGACGTTGCCCGGTTCGAGCGCGACCTCGCCGACCCGGCCACGGCCGCCACGGTCACCGAGCAGCAAAGAGTGTGCGCCGACAACGACGCCCGCGGGACCCCCACGTTCTTCATCAACGGGCGGCTGCTGGCCGGCGCGCAGTCGGCCGACAAGTTCGCCAAGGTGATCGACGAAGAGCTCGCGGGCGGTATCTGATAGCCTGACGCGTGTTGCTCGACGCTCGGCGCAGGACGGTCTTGGTGGGTCTGTGCGGGGCCCTGGCGGTCGCGTGCGGGTTCAACACCAGCGCCGTAGAGCCGCCCCTGTCGGTCCACCAGCCTGGCGACCACGTCCGCTTTGCCGTGATCGGTGACTACGGCCAGGCCGGCCCCGATGAAGCTGCGGTGGCCGAGCTGGTGCACGGCTGGAAGCCCGACTTCGTCATCACCCTCGGCGACAACAACTACCCCAACGGCCGCGCGACCACGATCGACGAGAACGTTGGCCAGTACTATCACGACTTCATCGCGCCCTATCGAGGCGGCTACGGCGAGGGATCGGACATCAATCGCTTCTTTCCTGCGCTGGGCAACCACGACTGGCGCACGCCCAACGCCCGGCCGTTTCTCGAGTACTTCTCGCTGCCCGGCAACGAACGCTACTACGAGCTGCGCTGGGGCCCGGTGCACCTGTTCGCCATCGACAGTGACCGCCACGAACCCGACGGCAGGACGGCCGACTCGGAGCAGGCACGATGGTTGGCGGAGCGGATGTCGGCCTCCACGCTGCCGTGGCAGCTGGTCTACATGCACCACGCCCCGCTGTCTTCGGGCGACCACGGCTCGTCGCCTCCGTTGATGTGGCCGTATGGTCGCTGGGGCGCCGATGCGGTCTTCGCCGGTCACGACCACCACTACGAGCGACTCGAGCACGAGGGCGTGCCCTATTTCGTCAACGGGCTGGGCGGTAATCCGCACCGCTACGACCTGTCCGAGCCCCTGCCGGACAGCGTGGTCCGGTACCGCGAGGAGCACGGCGCGATGCTGGTGGAGGCGACCCGGAATGGAATCGAATTCCAGTTCGTGACGGTCGGAGGCCGGCAGATCGATCACAGGGTGCTGGGACAACCCCTGGAGCAAGACACCCAAGCTGTGTCAGATTCTCCATCGTGATCGTCCGTCCTCGCCGAGTCTCTGTGCGCGCCATGAGCGCTTTGTTGGTGCTGCTGCCGAGCGTCTCGGCCTGTGACAAGGGCGACACTTCCGAGGCCGCCGATGCCTCGAAGGCCAGCGTCGCCGCCAAGACACCCGAGGCGGCCAAGGCCACAGCCGCCAAAGCCCCGGCCAAGGCCGCAGCCACCAAGGCCGCCGATGCCAAGGCGCCCGATGCCAAGGCACCCGACGCCAAGCCGCCCGCCGAGCGCTGTCCAAAAGGCACCGCCTTCATCCAAAGCGGCAAGTTCTTCATGGGCAGCGACTCGGAGAACCCGTTGCTCACCCGGGCGAGGCCCGCGCACCCCGTGGAGGTGAGCGCGGCATGCCTCGATACCCACGAGATCACCGTCGCGCAGTACAAGGCGTGCGTGGGTGCAGGCGACTGCAAGCCGGCGTTTCGCGAGACCTGGTGGCCACAAGGCAAGACCGACGAGGCCACGTGGGTCCGGGACAAGACCGTCCACGCCGCGCTGTGCAATGCGGGCAAGCCCGATCGCCTCAATCACCCGATCAACTGCATCACGTGGCCCCAGGCCGACGGCTACTGCAAGGCCATGGGTGGGCGGCTGCCCACCGAGGCCGAGTGGGAGTACGCCGCCCGCGGCTCCGACGGCCGCACGTTTCCCTGGGGTGACGAAGTGCCCGACCCGGAGCGCACCAACGCCTGTGACCAACGCTGCCAGGCCTGGCGCAACGAGGCCAAGCTCACCGACTACGGGATGATGTTCGACGCCGACGACGGCTATGAGGGCACCGCGCCGGTCGGCAGCTACCCCAAGGGTCGCGCACAGAGTGGGCTGGAGGACATGGTCGGCAACGTCTTCGAGTGGACCTCCGATCGTTTCTATACCTATACGACCGAGTTTCAGAACGACCCGACGGGCCCCGACGAGGGGGAGGCCCGCGTCATCCGTGGCGGTGCGTTCAACAGCTTTCGGGTGGGCTTTGCCGATCCGGCATTTCGTCACTCGATGCACGAGAACGCGCATACCCACGGCATTGGCTTTCGCTGCGCGTACACCCCCACCGGGAGTTGACCGGTCCGGTCGGTCGTCGATGCGGCCTCCGAGCGCGCGCGCTGCGAACGGTAACCGCCGGTCGGCGTGAGGCGTTGACCAAGGTGCATCGAGCGAGTGCAATCGAGCCCTAGCGGGCCGAGATCACAGCGCAGCGTCCCGGGTACGAGCGTCCGTACCGAGCCCGGCGTACACTGGCCATCGGACTCGCGTTGGTGCGCCAGTCCAACTTCATTCGTGGTGGTGGTGGCGGCGCCGACCGGTCCCGGCATGGGGTCGGTCGGTGGCCGTCAACTTTTGCGTCCGCGAAGCAGCGTCACGTCAAAGCCTCAATGGGCTCAAGACGGCGCCGTACCGGGTTTGTTGCCAGGATCCTCGTCGGCAAGGGCTTCGCGAAGTGACCGCGCCCAGCCATCGATGTCGGCCAACGTCGACTCGAGGTGCTGCGGCGACGCATCCAGCTCGCGCAGCGCCCCCTCCAGCAACGACTTGGCTCGCCGCAGACGCGTGCGAATGGTGCCCTCGGGGCTGCCGAGCACCCGCCCCAGCTGCGCCGCCGACATGCCTTCCCAGTAGTACAGCTCCAGCGCGATCTGATGATCGGCCGGGATCCGGCGCAGCGCCTCGAGCAGCAAGCGCTGCTCCTTGCGATGAGCCACCACCGCCGCCAGGCTCGGCCCCAAGTCGTGCACCGACGTCACCAGCGGATCGAGACGGTCCCGAGCGCGGTGGCTGCGCTTGAAGTGGGCGTACAGCTCGTTGCGCGCCAGCGTGAACAGGTACGTCCGAAAGCTGGCTTCCTTGCGGAACTTGTCGCGGCTCTCCACGCACGCCAAGAACGTGCGCTGGATGAGGTCGTCGACCCCTTCCCCCACCTTGTTGCGGAAGAACCGACACACGCTGTCGAAATGCCGCTGGAACAGGGCATTGCCTGCTTCCAGGTCACCGTCCTTCCACGCATCGAGGAGCTCGAAGTCGCTGGGCACCGCCCGCGAGCGTATCAGCTCACCGCGACGGCCGGGCGTCTGCGCACCGCGCTGCGCACCGCGTGCCGAAGCGCCGAGACGGTCGAGGGCCTACGCCGCGATGAGCCGCAGCAGGGTGATCTCGTGGGGCGCGCCCGCCCGGATCGGCGGTCCCCAGTATCCGGTGCCACGGCTCACGTAGATCCAGGTGTCGTCATGCAGATGCAGGCCCGAGACGTAGGGCTGCGCCAGGTGCACCAACACGTTCATGGGGAAGTACTGGCCGCCGTGGGTGTGGCCGGAGATCTGGAGGTCGTACCCCGCGGCCGCGGCCGCATCGATGCTGCGGGGCTGATGCGCCAACAGCAGGTTCACCGCGCACTCGGGCGCGCCCTCGCGGGCGGCGGCGGGGTCGGAGGCATGTGCGCGCACCATCCCCCCCGCGGAGATGTCCGTCACCCCGGCCAACAGCAGCCGCGCACCGTCGTGCTCGATGACCTGATGCGTGTTGTTGAGCACCGTCAGCCCCAGCCGCGACACCTCTTCGCACCACGCGGGCCCGTCCCAGTAGTACTCGTGGTTGCCCGTCACGAAGAAGGCCCCGTGCCTCGCCGATAGCCGCGACAACGAGGCGACCTCGTCGCGAAGCTGCTCGACGTACCCATCGATGAGGTCCCCGGTGACGGCGATGACATCGGGAGACAGCGCGTTGACCCGGTCGACCACCCCCGACAGGAACTCGCCGTGGATGGTGGGGCCGACGTGGACATCGGAGATCTGCACGATGCGAAAGCCCTCGGCCTCGGGGGGAAGCCCCTTGATCGGGACGTCGATCTCGACGACCTCGGGCAGCTGCCGGGCCTGGACGACACCGACGCCCA
>JAHZJA010001002.1 GCA_022601155.1 Deltaproteobacteria bacterium
CTCGAGCGGCGGCTGCCCCCCGAGCACCCACAGCTGCTGGCGAGCGAAGGGCGGCGTGCACAGCTGCGCTGGGACGGCGGCGAGCGGCACGAGGCCCTCGACGATCTGGTCGCCGTCATCGACCGGGCGCACGCGGCTGGCGTCGCCGGGCTGCCGCTGGCGGAGCTCGAGCTCCAGCTGGGACTGTGGCGAGCCGAGGTCAGCCCCGAGCGCGCCCGGGACCCCCTGCTGCGGGCCCACGAGGTCTTTGCCGCCATCGCACCCGAGCATCCCGAAGCGGTCCGCGCCCGGCTCGCCCTGGCGCAGCTGCCCACCCCCCGCCAAACCACTGCCCCCCTGTCGGAGCCTGCCCCATGAACCCCACGCCCACCGCTTCTGCCCGCCGAGCCGACGATGCCGAGTTGCTGGCCACCTGGCGCCAGGGCGATCCACACAGCGGCCAGGCCCTGTTCGGCCGGCACTTCACCCGTATCAGCCGGTTCTTCCGCGGCAAGGTCGACGCCAACTTCATCGACGACCTGGTACAGGAGACCTTCTTTCGCTGTGTACGAGGCCGCGGCCGGGTCCGGGATGGCGAGGCCTTTCGCAGCTACCTCTTTGGGGTGGCCTACAACACCCTGCGCGAGCACTACCGAGACCGGGTGCGTGAGGCCGACATCGACTTCGGCGTGACCTCGGTACACGACCTGGCGACATCACCCAGCGAGCGAGTCGACCGCAACGATCGTCGTCGTGCACTGCATCGACAGCTCCAGTGCTTGCCCGTCGATCAGCAGGTCGCCCTCGAGCTGTACTACTGGGAAGGCATGACCGCCCCCGCAGTGGCCTCGGCGATGGGCATCCCCGAGGGCACGGCGCGGACTCGGATCCGCCGCGGGAAGCTCCGGCTTCATCAGCTGCTGCAGGCGGCTGCGCTCGAGGCCCCCTCCGGCCCTGGCCGTGGGACCACGAACGTGGGCCGCAGTCGGGGATGGCCGAGCCGGCCGAACGCGTCGCACTGAGGGAGCGCTCGGCTGGGCATGGGCTGGGCGACAATCGGGGCAGGATGAGCCGCCGAGCGACGGCCACGGCCTCCGACGCCCGAGCGGCACCCCGTCGTTGGGCGCCACCACCGGAGCCTCCTTCGCCCGATGCTGTGGGCGAGCAGTCCGAGCCAACCGGTGACGGCCTGATCGCCTCACGCTCGAGCGTCGAGCCCTGCCCCCACGACATCGCGGGGCGGGCCGAAGTGCAGCGCTGGCGGTCGCGCTCTACGTTCGACCGACCAGAGCAACACTCGACGACCTCTCGCCGACTGAATTTCGACGATCTGAACAACTATTGCTCGTGGCTTGATTTGTGGGGGGCACTACCGGGGACAGCTCTGGTTGAGGTACAGGTCGCAGCCGCAGCTCGGAGTATCGGACGACGGGGTCTCGTCGCTGCTTCCGACCGGAAACGGTTGATATGCAGATCCCATGTCGCCTCGCCCCCCGACTTCGCTCGCCCACAAGCCGATGTTGGGCTCTAGTTTGTGCTTGCTGAGCAAGGACGTTCCCGCGGGGAGCTGTATCTGAGCGAAGGGGCGGTACGTTGCACTTCCCGTCGACACCTCAGTGTTACTATCGTACGTCGTCACGAAGTCTTCCAGGAATTTCGTCTCGCTCACGGCGTCCCCCTCAACGTTGAAGCCGAAGGGCGTAAACCAGCCGTTGCGGGCGAGCCCGTAGAACCCTCGTGAATCATTCCGAAAGCTATCGTTCATCCCAAGGGGCGAGTTGAAGGCGAAGTTGAACTGCTTGAAATCCTCCTTCTTCTCCTGTCGAAAGTGCTCCGCCCGGTATTGAGCCAAGAACTGAGAGAAGATCGCCGAGCTGACTCCGCCCAGGCTGTGGCCGACGACATGGATATTCACCTTCTGCGTACCATCGTTGAGCCCATCCAGATAGCTCTTTAGGTTCTGCCCCTCGCTCGAGTTCATGTAGTTCGCGACGCGGTTGTAGAAGCCTCGACCGACTTCCGCGTCACCGCTGATCGATAGGTTGCTGTCCCAGGGGTTCTTGGGGTCCCTCTCGACCTGAATGGCGCCGACGGCATCGTCGCGGAGGTCGCAGAAGTTGGGCACCTGGGTGCCACGAAACGACACGACGATACTCGCGGTCTGGCACGTCTGGTACTCGAAGACCGACACCCGTACGCCGTCATCGTTGTTGTTGAAAGTCATCGCGCGCGTGTGGGTGATGCCACCGACCGTGATCTCGTCACGTGCATCGCCTTGACCCTCGGTCTTGTACGCTGAGGCCGCGGCGTTGGCCATGTCTCTGATCGACTGCCCCCAGCTCACGCGGAACGAGAGCGCCTCCTCCTCCATCTCCACGGGCTCGATCAGGTCGCAGCCGCCCGCGATCAGGAGCGCGGCCAGGGCCATTCGACTCGCGGGCCCGAGTGAGCTTCGGGTGCGCTGGTGGGGCTGACTCGAGCGAATGACTCGATTGGTCATAGTCTTCATCTTCGGTTTCATTGTCACTGCTCCTGAACGCCCTCAGAGCACGAGCCTGGGGGTGCGAGGGTGGGTCGCGTCCCGGGCGGTCGACGCCGCGAGCCCCTGCGTCGATCGCAGGCGAGGACGTTCCGCCGAAGGCAGCTGTCTCGGGAGATACTCCCCGCCACCGCTCGTATTCAGTGCCCGGGAGAGCCTGTGGGCCAGCCCCTGCTGTCTCCAAACGACGAACTCCTACGCCAACGCGCCTCCGACGATGACGTCCACGGACACCCGGGCGGCCTCGGGCGCTCGGAAGAGCCCCAGGTGCGCCGTACCTCGCGCGCCGCCGCCTCCGAGCACCAGCGTCACGCCGCGTCCCACCAACGACCAATCCAGACGACCCGTCACATCTTTAGCTCACCCACCGCTGCTTCGCAGCCCTCCCAGCAGATTCGAGCGTTGTCCGGGTCGGTCAGTAGATCCTCGGGCGAGAGCAGCTGGGGAGAGCCGGTCAAGCCTTCGGCCCGTAGAAGTTGCCGGGCTCGGCTTGGGGATCCATGCACCCCCCGATGATCCCGAGAGCACCGTCTTCGGCCGATCGGGCCTGCTGCATGAAGGGGCTGTCGACGTCCATGCCACCATCGCGGCCGGTCGTGGACTGGAGCGGGGTCGAGGCCAGGCCGGGGTGGGCCAGCAGCGGCTCGACGTTGGTGATCCCGGCCTGCTCGAGGCGACCGCGTTGGCGAGCTTGGTCCTGGAGGTCACCGTCGACCGCCTCGAACTTCGCCTCGGGTGCCTCCTCTCGGAGACGATCCAAGGCCGCGACGGAGCGCTCACTGGGGCGACCAGGCACCACTGATGAGCCAGTGGGACCGAGACTATGCCCCTCGGGGTCTGCAGATGGTCGCAATCGCGTTCGAGTTCACGGGTGACCACGCCAAGGGCATGGATGTCCTGGGGCGATGCGCCGAGCGCTACGACGTGAAGTACCCGCTGCTACTGGGTGGGACCAACGACAAGACGGCCGCCGCCAAGCGCCTTCCCGACCTTTCGGCTGTCGCCGCGTATCCCACAACGTTGTTCGTCCGCGCGATGGCGCCGTGGCCAAGATCTACAGGGGGTTCTCCGGGCCGGCCACGGGCGACGCCTTCGAGGCGCTGAAGACCGCGTTCGCGCGTGGGATCGAAGCGATACTGTAGGCGTACGTCTTCGCCCGTGACGCTCGACTCTCGACCACGCGGCCGCGACGGCACACTTGCTGTGGCCGGTCGAACGAGTCGATGTGCCGGCACCTGCGACGGTGACGAAAAAAGTGGCCGACATGGGTCACACGCATCTGTGGCGGGGTCCACCGCCGATGGACTGAGCGATCTGAAAATGGTAGCCAAACAAAACTCCCCCTCGACCATGCACCCCCTCAACTGGACACGAAGACGATCGCCTGGCCTCCTGCGGCCGGGTCGTTGGAGCCTTCCGTTCGTGGTCGGCATGGCCCTGGGTATCTCGTGTGCCCAGGAGGACGAGTGCACCCCCGGCTACGAGGCGTGCATCTGCTCGGCCGGGACATGCCTGGCGGGGCTCAGTTGCTTGTCCGGGTATTGTGTCGATCCCAACTGGGAGCCCACGGGCGATGGCGCCGCCGAGGCCGGGACCCCATCCGCCGACGACACGATGGGCTCGGGTGACAACGTCGCGGCCTGCAACGCCCTCATCGACGAGATCGAGTGTGGAATGTTCGATCTCTCGGGCGCCATCGATTGCAGCCTCTACTCCAGCCTGACCTGCGACATCGCCGACTACTTCGACTGCATCCGCGACGCGTTCACGTGTACCGATGGCGTTCCGGATACGAGCGGAATCATCGATTGTGCCGAGCTAGCGACCTGCACATGAGGACCACGACCATGAAGCGACCCTTGCCCATCGTCATTGCCCTCGGCCTTGCATTCCCCGTCGGGTGTGGACCCGGCGCAGCCGATGAACCCAGCCCCGGCCGCGAGACCGGCGCGTGCGTCGAAAACGAGTGCCTCGGCGACCTGATGTGCCTGTCGGATCTGTGTGTCGACCCCACTGCGACGCCGACCGGCGGCACCGATGGTGGCGCGACATCCGACGGGAGCAGCGGCAACCTCGACGACACGGGCAGCGTTCCGGTCCCCAAG
>JAHZJA010001003.1 GCA_022601155.1 Deltaproteobacteria bacterium
ACTACTTTTTCGACCGGCAGCACCTCGTCGACCAGGCCGGCCTCGATGACGGAGTACGGCATGCCGGGCATGACGGCGGTGTCCGGGTCTTCGGCGATCACGCGGGCCCCCAGGCGGCGCGCCTCTCGGGCGCCTTCCCGCCCGTCCGATCCCATGCCCGTCAGCACGATCGACAACAGTCGCTCTCCGAACAGCGCCGCCAGCGACGTGAACAGATGATCCGCCGAGGGCGTGAGCACCGGACCGGGGCGGGCCGGATTGGGCGGCATCACCCGCACCCGAGCCGACGCCCCGTCGAGGCTGCCCTCGACCTCCATGTTGGCCGAGCCCGGCGCGATGTAGACGGTACCCGCGCACAGCGGATGGCCGTCGACCGCCTCGACCACGTGATAGTCGACCAACCGATCCAGCCGACTGGCGAACGCACGGGTGAACCGGGCCGGCATGTGCTGCGCCACCATCACCGCAATGGGCAGCGAAGGATCGAGCGCGCACAGGATCTGCTGCACCGCGGGCGGTCCCCCCGTCGACGAAGCGATACCCACCACCACCTCGGGCGGTCGTCCCGATGGCGCGCGGACGACCGGCGTGCTGCTCCCCGCCGAAGCTGCTGCCCGCGCCCGATCCATGGCCGCCAGCGACTTGGCGCGGTTGACCAGGCGCACCGCGTGCAGCCGCTTGACGAGCGAAATCTTGGCGATGAGCTCATCTCCGATCGACTTGAGGTCGGGGGAGATTTCCCGGCTGGGCTTGGCGACGAAATCCAGCGCCCCGAGCTCGAGCGCCCGAAACACGTTGTCGCGCTGCGAGTAACCCGAGACCACCAACACCGGGGTGGGCCGTCGCGCCATCAGCAGGCGCAAGAACGCGAAGCCGTCCATCTCGGGCATCTCGAGGTCGAGCGTGATGGCGTCGGGCTCGAGGTCGAACGCCAGCTGCAGCGCCTCCTTGCCGTTCATCGCTCGTCCCACGACCTCGATGCCCGGCAGTGACTCGAGCATGGCGGTGATCGTCTGGCGGTTGTACGCCGAGTCGTCGACGACGAGCACACGCAGCGTTTCGCGCGGGGAGTTCATGGTTCCTGTCCGAGCGGCTTACGGTAGACCAGATCCTTGGACAGGTGCACCAGGTCGAAGCGGGTGGTGACGTTCAACAGGCTCTCGGAGTGGCCCAGCAGCAAGTATCCCCCCGGATTGAGGGTGTCGTAGAACGCCTCGACGATGCGGTGTCGCGCATCCTGGGACAGGTACATCAAGACGTTGCGGCAGAAGATCACGTCGCAGTGGCCCAGGACATCGAAGCGCTCGGTCGACAGCAGGTTGAGCTGCCCGAACGAGCACATCGCGCGGATGTCCTCCCGCACGAAGAACCGACCCTCTTGCTCGCGAAAATACTTGGATTGGAAGTAGTCGTTGGTGGTGCGAAAGCTCGACAGCCCATAGCCGCCGCGCCGCGCGTGGGACACCACCTGGCGGCTGATGTCCGACCCCACCACCCGCAACGTCCAGTCGTCGAACAGCCCGCTCTCGCGCAGCAAGATCGCGATGGTGTAGACCTCCTCGCCCGTCGAGCAGCCCGCGCTCCACACCAGTAGACGTTTGCGTCGCACCGCCTCCCGTGACAGCTCCACCAGGACCTCTTCGCGGAATGCGTCGAGCTGATACTCCTCGCGAAACAGGTAGGTCTCGTGCGTAGTGATGCGCTCGACGAGATCCTCGAGCTCGCGCTCACCCGCCGGATCGTAGCGAAGGTAGTGGTAGTACTCGCGGTAGGAAGAAAGGCCGAGGGTCTCGATGCGTGGGCCCAGCCGACGCTCGAGGAAGAACGTCGAGTCGAGACCGTGGGACAGGCCGCAGTACTCATGGATGATTTCCTGGAGTAGCCGCGCTTCCTCCTCGTTCATCCGAATGCGCGGATGGAGAGGATCGTACGGCGGGCCCGATCCGCCCTGCCTCACGGCGACGATTCCTCCCCGTGCGCCACCAACCGCGCGATCGCATCACGCACGACCTGGGCCACGAGGGCATCGGTTTCGGCGGCTGCGACCTGCCGCAGCGGGACCAGAGCGGTGGGATCGCGGCGCTCCGCGAGCACTTCGGCTGCCGCCCACCGCACGTCCCAGCGGTCGTGGGTCAGCAGGCCCAGCAGCGCCGCGGTCGCCCGGTGAGCCCCAAAGCTCTCCAGGGCCCGCGCCGCCGCCTTGACCACCTCGTGGTCAGCCGACGTGCACAGGCTCATCAACATGGTGAGATCTTGATCGAGCCCGGTGTTCCCCAGCCCGGCGATGGCCTGGACCACGACGGTCGGCACGGGATCTTCGGCGATGATGGCCCGCAGCCGAGCCAGCGCGACCGGGTTGTCGAGCGCGACCAGGGCCGAGACCGCGGCCGATCGCACCAGCGGCGACGGATCGGTGGTGGCGCTCATCAACGACGACGCGGCCGAATCGGCGCCGAGCTGTCCGAGGCTCCGACAGGCGGCGGCCCGAACCTGGGGCTCTTCATCGGCGAGGGCGAACGACAAGGCGCTGGCCCCCTCGTGCTCCCCCGGCACGTTGCCCAGCGCCGCCGCGGCCGCCACCCGCACTCCGACGTCGGGCGAGCCGAGCAACGACACGAGGTGTGGGACATGAGCGGGCGAACCCAGCTTGCCGGCCACGCGCGACAGGTTGCGCGCCAGCGGTCCCGTCTGTGGCCACGCGGCGCCCACGAGGAGATCGAGGTCATCGTGACGATCGCCCTCCCCTCGGGACACGATCGCGGCGACGGCCTCCGCCGCCGTCTCGCCCAGCCGACCGGGGTCTCCCATCACCCGGTACAGGCCTCCCAGCCCGACCCGCGTGCCCGCCTCCTTGAGAGCCTCGGCTGCAGCCAGCGCGACCTCTTCAGACGGATCTTGCAGCGCCGCCACCAGGCGATCCAACAGAGGCCTGGTGAGGGCGGCAGCGGGCAGCGCCGTGACCAGGCGAAACAGGTGCTCGCGCCGACCGGGCTCCACGTGGTCGGCGGCATCGGCCAGCGCCGGACCCGCCGCATCGCCCAGGGCTGCGATGAGACCCAGCCCGCGCTCTTGCAGCAGTGGGTCGTCCATCACCCCGAGCACGGACGGAACCGCCTCGGCGTCTCCGGCCAGGCCCGCGAGATGACTCGCGGCCGCCTTGACCTCTCGCACATCGTGCCCGATGAGCTCGCGTAGCCGGGCGCGGGCGGTGTCGCTGATCCGCTGCACCGCCGCCTGGACGAGGCCAGGACGCCCCCCGGTCCCCAGGCCCTCCTCGAGGTCCACCAAGGCGCGGGCAACCTCTGCCCGCACGCCGCCCATGGTGTCCTCCAGCAGCGGCAACAAGATCGGCAGCGCGCCCGCGTCGGCGGAAAAACCCAACAGCGCGGCGGCCCCCTTGCGGGTGAACGCCGCCTCGACCAGGGGCTCGACCAGCTCCACGGGCACCTGAGCCCGAGCCGCGCGCAGGGCATCGAGGGCGTAGACCCGCAGCATCTCGGAGCCATCACGCAACAGCCGTCGCAGCGCGGCCTCGGCCTCGGCTCCACCAATCCGTCCGAGCCCCGCCGCCGCGGAAGCACGCAGGTTGGGGTCGGCCGCGGGGTCGTCCATGATCTCGACCAGGCGCAGCACGTGGCGCCGGTCGCCGATCTGCCCCAGCAGGTCGACCAACAGCCGCAGGGGCGGACCCGCCGGCGCCGTGTCCAGGCGTCGATGGAGCACCTCCAGGCAGCGGTCCCCCATCGCGACCAACACCTCGTGGGCCGCGGCGCGGGCGTTGATCTGGTCGCCCATCAAGCTGTCGAACATGCGCTCGGACAGGTGCTCCACCACCTCCGGATCCACCGGACCACGCACATACCCGTGGAGTCGCTCCACGGCCGCCTTGCGCTCGCGCCATCCGGCAGCTCCCAGCTGCCCCACCGCGTCCTCGATCGGGACCGGCAGCACACTCATTGCGGCTCACCTCGGCCCATCGCCGCCATCAGGGCACCAAACGCCTCGCCGATCGGATCGCCGGGAATCTGTGCTCCCTCGGACCGCGCCACCTGAGCAAACAACTCCTGGGCGATCTCGAGGTCGGGGCGTACCGCAGCCATTGCCCCGGCCAGGTCGGTCGCACCGTGGATGGCGTCGCCGTTGTACAGGACCATGTCGGCCACGATGAGCGACGCCAGCCGGAGATGGTCGGCGTGGGGGTCCTCCATGCGGGTGTCGCCCTCCACCCGCAGCGCCTCGCGAGCTTCGGCCTCCGCGTCCGGCTCGGGCGGCACGGGCTCCACCTCCAGGTGCTCGTAGAGCTTGCGGGGAAGCGTGTCGCACAAGTGATGGATCTCGACGTAGTCGTCGGCGCCGTACAGCCGCGAAGGTCGACGCTTGTAGCTGGTGCGTCGATAGACCGAGGCCACCAGCACGATGACCTTGGCCCCCGCGTTCGGGGCCGCGGCTCGGGCCGCATCCACCAGCTCGTAGCCGGCGACGCCCGGCAGGGCCACGTCCACCACCAGGCCATCCCAGTGCTCGTTTTCCAAGCGTTTACGGCACGCGTGACCGTCGGCGACATGGGTGAACGCAAACCCCTCCCGCACGAGCACGCGCTCGACCGCACGGGCGATGCCGCGGCGTTCGTGGGCGACCCAGCCCCAGGCGTACCCAAGCCCGATACGCTGCCTGCCTTTCGAGAATCTGCTCGTGCC
>JAHZJA010001004.1 GCA_022601155.1 Deltaproteobacteria bacterium
CCGTGTGCGATCGAGTAGCTGACGCCGCGCCGACTCCACCCAGCGGAATGCGGTCGCCCGGTGCACGTTGTACAGCCGCGCCAGGTGCTCGGTGCTCAGGCCGTGCAGGTATCGCTGCCGCAGCAGGTTGCGCTGCCGCGCGGTGAGCCCCTCGAACGCCGCCTTGATCGCCTCGGGCAGCTGAGCCCCGTGGATGCGGCGAATGTAGTCGAGCTCGGGATCGGCCCCCTCTTCGGGAATCGCCTCGAACACGCTCTCGGCCACACCGCTGCTCTCGGCTGGATCACCGCGACGTCGGGCGAGGTCCAGCACCATGCGGACCGAAGTCACCCGCACCCAGCTGCGTAGCGCGCCACGACCCGTGTACGCGCTGATCTTCGCGTCGCGCTCGGGGCCACCCACGAACAACTTCTCGCGCACCCTCTGGCGAAACTCGTCACGACCCGCCGCCGTTTGTCCGCCACGCGCGGCGGCGAGATCGAGGTCGGTCCCGAAGCGACTGTCGAACACCGCCAGCGCGGCCGGCACTCCCTGGGTGCATGCGTGCGCCAGATAGAGGTCGCCCACGCGCAGTTGGTCGAGCATCGCGTCGGGGTCGGTGCGTTTGTCGATGCGCGCGCCGATGTAGGCGGCGAACTCGGCGGGCTCGACGGTGAACTGTGACGCGGAGTCTTCGGCGTCAGCCACCATGCTCTCGATCCGCGTACCGAGGTCATCGAGGGCGGCGTAGCGCGCTCGCACCGAGGGATCACGGCGGCGAGGAACGCAGCGCCGAGCGCAGAGGGCACGGTCACGAGAGCGACACTATCGGTTGAGCCGAGGTGGGTGCGAATGAAGGCTGACGCGGCTGCATCTCAGCTCGCGCACATTTAGTCATGGAAGACCACATGTCATGCTCTGCGCGAAATCGAGCCGATCAACGGTCGCCATGGGCAGGCCGACAACGGCGAGCTACGCGCACAATCGGCGGGATCCGGCATGGTGCCGCCGCTGGGGGCGCCATAGCCATGACCATGCGCGATTCGCCATTGGAGCCGCGAGCGCAGCCCTGTAGCCCGATCGAGGCTGCTCGTGG
Organism: Deltaproteobacteria bacterium; assembly: GCA_022601155.1. Taxonomy (GTDB): domain Bacteria; phylum Myxococcota_A; class Polyangia; order Nannocystales; family Nannocystaceae; genus Paraliomyxa. Next base: position 1,076 of record JAHZJA010001004.1, read on the forward strand.
TCGAAGGTGAGAAGAGTAGACAGATGTATGGAAAACTCATGCTGGCTGGTGTCCAAAAGAGCGTAATGGCCCTCCCAATCGAGAAGCCCATGGCCCGCGCGCAAGCGCATCTTGCGGCAGGACGTTTCGCCGAGGCCACTGGTGCCTTTCGCGCTGCGCTCGGAATCGCGCCACATCATCGTGAGGCGCAGGTTGGGCTGGCCGACTCGCTGACCGCCCGGGGGCTCCGGGCCGAGGCCGTCACCTCGCTGGTGGACGCGGCTCAATCGCTGGCCGCTCGCGACGCGCATCTCGATGCGTTGACCTTGTACGGCAAGGCGTTGGCCATCGATCCTCAGCGCAGCGACCTGCATCTCGACGTCGCGTTCGTCGAGTGGGCGATGGGCCAGCGCGAGACCGCCATTGGACGCATCGAGGGGCTCGCCGATCGCTACATGAGCACGGGCCGGACCGACGAGGCCGCAGAGCTGCTTCGCTTCGCCGCGACCTGGGGCGACGACGTGGCCGAGCCCAGCCCGGCGCCGACACCCATGCCGGCCGCGGTGCCGACCAAGCCGGTTGCGGCATCGGCCACGCCGGTCGTGGTCCCGGCCAAGCCCATCGCGGTCCCGGCCAAGCCCATCGCGGTACGGGCCAAGCCCATCGCGGTTTCGACCAGGCCCACCGTCGTGCGGGCCAAGCCCGCCGTCGTTTCGACCAAGCCCATCGCGGTGCCCACCAAGCCGGCCGAGCGCACCGACGTCGATGACACCGACATCGATGACGTCGTGACGATCAAGCCCGTGCCCGTACGGCCCAGGCCCATGGCCGCCCATCACCCGGCCCCCATCGCCCCGAGGCCGAAGCGCGCCGGGACCCCTCCCGCGCCACGGCAACCACGGCAACCACGGCAACCGATGACTTCCAACGAGACGGTCGTGCGCGCGACGGTGCTCGTCCGCCCGGACGGCAGACCACTGCTCGACGACGCGGGAACGCCCGTGCCCGTGGAGAGAGCCACGTCCACCAAGCCCCTGCGGCTGCGACGACCCGTGCGCGCCACACCACAACCCGATGCCGACATGGTCACCAACGTCGCGGCCGCACCTCGGCCCCCTGCGGTGGTGATCGGTCGGAGCGCACCGCCGCGCCCTCCGGCACCACGGACTCCCTCGTCGGTGCGCCGCGGCGCACCGCCTCCACCGTTGCCGCCGGGGCTCAAGAGCCGTCGCGCCTCGACACCACCACCACCACCACCCGCACCGCCACGCTCCAGCGGGTCCAACCCCCTCGCCGCCCGGCTACGACGACGCGCCGGCTTGGGCACCGCCCGGGGGGGCTCACCGCCTCCCGTGCCGAAGCGCCCGACGGCCCCGATTGCGGTGGCACGCACCGACGACGACGTGACCGTCCTGTACCGTCGGCCCGAAGCGCCCGACGCTCAGATGGTGTAGCCGAGCTCGATCGAACAGATCGCCCCTCGCCGCATCCTCCACCCGCGCCGTGAGAACGCCGCCGGGCCGGCACCCGCCTGGCCTCGCGTCCGGGATTCCCGGACACGCACTGTCCAGCCGAGAGCATGCTGCCCGGTTGCACCCGGACCGCACCCGCGGCACAACGCGAGCCACGATGCCGACCTGGACCTTCGTCCGTCACGGACAGAGCGTGGCCAATGCCGAGGGTTGGCTCGCGGGCTTCCACGATGCCCCTCTCACCCCGTTGGGCCGTCAACAGGCGATTGAAGCCCGTGAGCGGCTGCCTACGCCGCTGCCGCCACGGGCGTATTGCTCGGATCTGAGTCGCGCCCACGAGACGGCGCAGCTGCTCCTCGAGGGCCGCGGCATTCGTCCCGTCGTGGCGCCACAGCTGCGCGAACGTGATTGCGGCGCGTGGGAGCGACGATCGATCGCGTCGGTCGAACGGTTGGGCCCCACACGGCAACGATTGGGGAGTTGGCGCGGCGCTCCACCACGAGGCGAGAGCCTGCTTGCCGTCGCGCTGCGCGTCGTGGGGTGGCTCACCACTGTCGACGACTCCGACGAGGACGCATTGATCGTCTGCCACGGCGCGTTGATGCGATCGGTTCTCGCCGCAATCGATCGAATTCCGCGAGAGGACCTCGATCTGTGGCGACCGGGCAACTGCGAAGCGATCGGTCGCGACGTCGAGGTGGGTGGATTTCGCCGACTGATCGACGAGCTTCGCGCCGAAGCAGGGGCAAACCACGACGCGTAGCCACCCGGGTGAATCGTGCGAGAACGCGCTACGTCGCATATGATGAGTGCACCCCCTCATGACCCCCAACCAGCGCACACGACTCCCCCTTCGCGTGCTGAGCCCCGTGCTCGGGCGGCCAGTTCAACGGCCGTGGCGAAGGCGGGTTCTCGACGACGCCCTGCTGGGCTCCGCCTGGCGGTGGGATACCGATGACCGGTTTCCCACCCCTCGCGCCTAGACCCTCGAGACCCCCTTCACTCCACCACGCTGAATCTTTTCACCGACGGCGCCGCTCCAACTCTTCGTTGGATCTGCGCCGTTCCTAATTGGGGCTCATTCGCCCCAGCGTGGTGTCCCACCGGGTAGCCGGCGTAGGTGCTCATCGCTCATCGAAGGGACGGTCGAGGCCCGGAGTCGGCTTGAATGGAACCTCCGTCTTCGATCCTTCACTCGTTGCAGCGGACGCAATCGAGGGCGCAATCTCGATCGAACGCAGCGCGGTCGGCGTTGCACCTGGGGTGCGAAGACAAGCCGACGTGACGATGCCCACTGCTCTTCCCCACGTGCTGAGATGGCTCCAGTCTGCGGTATTTCCCGGCTGGTGACCCCGCAGACGACTTGATATCGTCCGCGGATACCACGGGGTTGACCAGGCCCCCGAAGTCTTTGCGCCGACCACCAACGGTGCCGCCGAAACCTTTCGACACGAAACTTTTTCAAGGCTGAAACGAAACCATGACTAAGCCGAACCTGAGCCCCGTAGCCTCGCTTTCTTGCGGACTCCTCTTGCTGCTCACGGCCTGCCCGGGCGACGACACGAGCATCCTTCCGACCACGGGAGCCGACAGTGGAACGTCCACGTCCTCCGGCGGAATGGTGACCGTCAACCCGCCGACCACCATGACCACCACGGGCCAGACCGGCTCGTCGACGGGCGTCGACCCCACCACCTCGACCGATCCGGACACCACGTCCGACCCGGACTCGACCACGATGCCGCCGCCGGCCACCGACAGCAGCAGCGGCGAGACCACCGGTCCCCCTCCCGGCGACTGCGTCGATGTCGATCTCGGCATGATGCTTCCCGTGGCCGAGGCGGCCAACAGCAACGGTTTCGGCGACGACTTCGATCCCAGCTGTGCCTTCAACGGGGCCAAGAACGCCCCCACCGAGGACATCACGTACCAGTGGGTCGCCCCGGCCGACGGCACGTACATCATCGACACCCTCGGCTCGGCGATCGACACCATCCTGGTCGTTCACGAGACCGACTGCGCGGGCGTCGAGCTTGCCTGCAACGACGATGAGGGCAGCCCCGGCGTGCTTCAGTCGGAGATCACCATCGATCTCACCGCGGGCCAGCAGATCCTGATCGTCGTCGACGGTTGGGAAGGCTCGGGCGACTTCCTGCTCAACATCAACGATGCCGGCGGCATGATGGGCACCACCGACACGGGTGCCACCGACACGGGCGGCAGCGGCAGCGGCAGCGGCGGCAACATGGGCATGGGCTGGGGCGACTGCGCCAACTTCGCCGAGGCCGATGTCTGCACCGTCGACGAGGTCTGCGTCAGCGACAACCCGGCGGCACCGACCGTCGCGGTCTGCACCGAGTTCGGCTGTGTTAACGCGGCTGACTGTGCACCGGCTCCTCCGGGCGGCAACGCACCCCTGGGCTGTGGAGACATCAACGGCGACGGTATCGCCGAGGATTGCTTCATCGATTGCTCGGCGATGCAGGACTGCCCGACCGGCATGGAGTGCTTCTTCGACTTCCTGTGCGTCTGGCCCGTCGGCCCGGTGGGCGGAAGCACGAGCAGCGGCATGGGCTCCGGTTCTAGCGGTGGCGGCGGTATCCCCGGACTGGACTGCTGCAACGCCAACGGCACCCCGGGCTGCATGGAGCCCGTGATCGAGGCCTGCGTGTGCGCCCTGGATGCGTTCTGCTGCAGTGTCGAGTGGGACGGCCTTTGCGCAGGCTCGGCGACCGCCGACTGCAATGCCGTCTGCCCGTAGGACGGTAGGCACTCGGTGCGGAGCTCGCCTCCGCACCTGCTGACCAAGGCCCTCGTCGCGCTGCGACGGGGGCCTTCGTTCGTCTGGGCCAGCCGCGAAGATCAGGCGGACAGTCGCTCGCCTCTGCGGCTGTTGGCGACTCGGGCGAGCTTGCGATTGACCCGTCGGCCCGCTCGATGAGCGGCGCGATCGATCGCGTTGCGAACGTGCTCGTCGATGCCATGGGCGGCCACGCTGCCGCCATGGCTGAGCACCACTTCGACCCGGCACTCCTTGTCGACGCCGCCGCGGGGACCATTGACGTCGGCGAGCTTCACTTCGACCCGACGGATCTCGGACGCATGGCGACCGAGCGCAAAGTCGAGGCGTCGGCGAACCAGGTGAGCGAGAGGATCGGTCAGGGAAACATTGCGGCCACGGATGTCGAGTTCCATTGGGCTCCTTTGCTGGTTCCTCGACAGTGCAAGTCGAGGTCCATGTTCAGCATGAACCATGCAACCCCCGAGTCTGCCGAGACATGCCCGAAAAACTCGACCTTCCGCCAAGCTCGATCGCGACGAAATTGCGCGACAGGCCAGCCGCGAGCGCCGATTCGGCAATCGAGCACCGCAGCTCGGTCGGTCCCGCTTCTGTACTGCGAACACGCGTGCACGGTCTGGCGCTCGGTGCGATCGTCTCGGTACCGAGACGCCATCGACTCGCGTGTCCCAAGCCCGGTTGTTACATGTCCCGCGCCATCACGACCAACTCGCGCAGGAAGTGCGCCCGCAGGTTGATGAGGCTCCCGTGTCGATGCGGGCGACGCCACGGAATCATGGTGCCGTCGTCGCGGAGCACATCGCCCTCCACACCATCGTCTTTGAACTCGAAGTATCGGGTTTCCTCGTCGCCGCCCACCATCGCTGCTTCGTCGGCATCGGCGTTGGACTCGGTGGGTTGAGGCTCGGGCGCTGCGTTCGGGGCCAGAGCGAGGGTCGAGGACAACAGCAGGGTCAGGGTGCTCATCGATTCATCCGTTCTTCCGCGGACCGATGACGACGGCGAAGTGCTCGTCGTTTTCGCGGCCGCGGTTCACCCTGGTCCTTGGCCATCCCCTCGTGGTTCCGTGATCGTTTCTCGGTCAGCGGCGAGACCTTCGTGATGCCCGATGCCGTCGGCGACGCTCGTGCCACACGTCACCAACGCATCGTGCCCAGCGAGGTCGACCGACGACGACAGGCATCCTCCGCGGACGCGGTGTCATGGCGTGGCGAGCGTCTCGCGACCGGCCGCTAGACTCGACTTCGGCGGTTTTCCATGGGCCACAAGGCCGTCAGCGGCAGCTCCCTGGCGAGGCTGCGCCTCGAAGGCGCATCGGGTCATGCGTCGAGGAGCGAAACACTGCCACAGCGGTCGGGGGCGGTGTTGTGGGGCGTGGAAAACCGCCAAAGTCGAGGCTAGGGTTCGACGCCTTCGAAGATCACATTGTCGGCGAGGCTCCGCGCTCGGGCCAGCTGGGCCGCGTCGCGCACCGTCCATGCCAGCAGCGGTACTCCAGCCGCGCGCAGCTGTGACGGCGCAGGGTGGGGCAGCGCGCGCAGGTCATACCCCACGTAGTGCGGCCGAACCCACGGCGTCATCATCAGGTGCTCGAGCACCACCTCTTGGTAGCGCGGTAATCCGGCGTCGTCGCGGAAGTCCGTCGACAACATGCCGCGCGGGATCTCGGGCGCATGGCGACGCATCCACACCAACGACCATGGGTCGAACGACTGCACGACGTAGCGCCCCGGTCGTCGTCGCAGTGCATCCCGCACGACCCGCTCCAGCGCCCCGCGTGGACCGCTGGCCTTGATCTCCACGACGATCGGCACCCGATCGTCGACCACCGCGAGCACGCGATCGAGCGATGGAATCGTCTGCGACGTGCCCAACAGCGGGAGCTGCTCCAGTTCCGCCTGCGAGGTCTCGGTGACTTGCCCCGGCTGCCCGGTCAGCCGCGACAGCGCCTCGTCGTGGAACACGACCGCCCCGCCATCGTGGGTGCGCTGGACATCGAGCTCGATGGGGAGCCCCGCTTCGGCTGCGGCCTCGAATGCGGCCACCGAGTTTTCGGGGTGAACGGCGTCGTGCAAGCCGCGGTGGGCGATGGGTCGCGCCAACAACCACGGGGGAACCGGACCGCCGCGTAGGATCGAGGCCCAGTGGCTCACCACCCGCATCATGCCGCTGTCGGGCCGGGTGCGGCCAGCGCACGACGAGCGCGGCGCGCCATGGTTGCCCTCGTGTGATCGACGTCGGGGAACAAACGGGGGCAGCGGTCGTCCAACGACCCGTGGTGTCTGCAAGACGGCGGGGGATCGTGGGATGGCTGTTGTGTGGGACAGCCTGTGGCTCCTCGGTGGGGGCGGCCGAGGGTGAGCGTCCGTCGGCGCAGGTGACGGCCAAGCCATCCTCGTCGTCGCTGGGCCGCGAGGCGGCTCCCCTGGCCGTGGCCACCGACAGCCCGGCGCTCCGCGTGCTC
>JAHZJA010001005.1 GCA_022601155.1 Deltaproteobacteria bacterium
GCCGGCTAGGTGGCCTGCCTGTGACCCGCGCGGTCACCAGTCCGCGAGGGTGCGCCCTGGCGGCGAACAGCTAGTGGACCATGGGGTGCCTGTAGCGGGGGGCGATGCCCTCGCGAGCGCTCGTGATGACTCCGATCTATCTGATCTCGTCGTGGCACCCGTGAGCGGCGACGGCGCTTAGTTGGGTGCGGATGCCGGGCGACGAGAGGTGCCATCCCCTACTGGGTGGATGTCCGCCGAGCTGGGCGACGAGCTGGGGACAACAGGATGGGCTCGGCGTCTTCGTGGGGTTCTCGGTCGAGGGGGCGGAGCAGCGCATGCGGTGGATCCCGCCGGGGAGATTCATGATGGGGTCTCCAGATGCAGAGGGTTTCGCAGACGAGCAACCGCGGCATGAGGTCACGATTACCCGGGGATTCTGGCTCGGAGAAACGCCCGTGACTCAGGCGATGTGGACGGCCGTGATGGGCCACAATCCCAGCCGCTTCACAACGGATACCGACTTGCCCATGGAGAATGTCAGTTGGAGCGAGTGTATGTCATTCTGCGAGCAGCTCAACAAGCGAATCGAAGGGCTGCGGGTTGGGCTGCCTACGGAGGCGCAGTGGGAATACGCGTGTCGAGCAGGGGCCGGGCAGATGAGGTACCCCGGGAGTCTCGATGATATCGCGTGGTACCTCGACAACAGCGGCGGCAAAACGCATCCTGTTGGAGAGAAGCAGCCGAACGCGTTTGGACTGTACGACATGCTCGGCAATGTTTGGGAGTGGTGCCGGGATGGCTGGTGGAGCTATGACGCGGTTCCGCAGCAAGACCCTGTTGGACCGGAGAGAGCGGGCGTCCTCCGGGTCTACCGTGGCGGGTCATGGGCCCACGAGGCCGGGGTCGTGCGCGCGGCTTCCCGCTATCCCGACGACCCCGGAATCCGCCATCAGTACCTAGGGCTCCGCCTGGCTCGAGGTCAAGAACAGCCGGCTGAGGGTTCAGCCGGATGATCCGAGCCTGTGACACTGGTCGACGGCGCCTGCGGGGCGAGCAGAGCGAGCGCGCCGCCGCTGGTACATTGCCATCCTCTCAACACCGCCGTCGCGCGCTCTCACAACGCATTCGTCAAGTTCTCGCTCGGCGCAGGCCGAGATCCCGCGCACCGAAGCTGACCCGTTGTGGTGCGAAACTGTAGTTACGGGATCCCGCCGGCCCTCGCCGTCGGGCAGGCCAGGCGACGATCTGCGCAGAGCTGAAGATTGATGCGCTGATACGAAAAGAGTGGGACTAGCCGCCCGCCGCCGCGATTTCGGCCTGCACGTCGGCCACCGCTACCCGCCAGCTCACCACAGGCCCGCCGCTGAGATCCGCCCCACCGCCGTCCTTCCCCCGCCACCATGCGCGCCAGACCCACTGGCCATCCACCTGGTCGAGTTCGACGTGGTAGCCACGGTACGCGAACTCGGGCGGAGCGATAGTGGGCGCGCGAACGTTGAGGAGCTCGGCGACGGCACGCTCAAGCGGCAGCGGCTCCCAGGGCGACGCCTGGATCGACGGGTGCCCCACACGAAACGCCGCGAAGTATTTGTCCTCGATGGTGGCGATCCGATCCTGCAGCCGCCGCCCGCCCATGACGAGGATGTTGGCCAGATCCCACGAGCACTTGGGAAACGCGGTGCGGAGCAGCGCCATCACGAGCTCTTCGCCATTGGTGCCCACGATGCGCTCGCGAACGAACGGCTCGGCCCAGGCGATCCACGAGATGAGGTCGTCGACCTCGATGCGGGTGCAGTTGTCGTAGATGTTGAGACCGTGGCGCTGGTACTGGGGAGGCTTGGCGGTGACCGGGAATCTCGCCATCCCGCCGAGCCCACCCGGTTGTGATGGAGGCGGGGGGACAGGCAGTACCGCTCCGTCGAGTCCTCCGGGCGGATCCGGTGTGGGCTTGGGGGGCAGCGGAAACGGCTCCACGGGAAGGGCACCGAGCGCGTCGATGAACGCGTTGGCGGCGACACGTGCCTCGGCATCGCTGGCGCCGATGCCCGCCCCGAGCTTGGCGGCGTCGCGCCCCGTCTCGATGGTCGGCCGCGTGGCGGTCTCGAACACGCGCCAGCGGATGCCACTCGATAATCCGGTGAGGTCGACGGTGTACGGTCCGCGCGGGTACGTCTCGTAGGGCTCGGGCAGCCACTCCGGCTCGGGGGTGTTGCCGCCTTCGCTTCCACCCGTGGGCGGTGTGGGCCGCGTGTCGGGGTCGTCCGTCTTGGGATCGCCGTCGTCGCTTGCCTTGCGGCCCGCGCCCGATAGCACCAGCGCCCCGGCGCCCGCTCCAAACAACCACAACCACTTGCTCATGTCGTTCGTCCTTCCAGCGTGATGTCATTTGCGCCTGGCTTGGCTCCGAACCCCCGCGCGATGTCGTTGGGGGCGACAGGCCTGCCCTCGGGCCACCGGGGCACCCGCGCCCGCAGCGAGACGGGCAGGCACTCGTAGACCAGCTGCGAGCAGATCACTCCGCCCACCGGTCCAGAGTTCGGCATCACCACCTCCAGCGCGTTGTAGGGCTGGCCGATACGACCCTGTGCGCAGCCGTATAGCTCGCGCCCTTCGCACAGCGGCAGCCACACTCGTACGCGCGGGCGCCCGTCGTAGTCCGCCGCAGGAAGCCGGGCTACTCCCAGGCCGGGCCGACAGTCGATGAGCAGCGGCCGACCTCGCTCGTCGGCCTCGCATCCGTCGATGGTGACGTGCGAGAAGCCGTGACCGCCGGTTGCGGCGTCGATGATGCGGGACTCGGGGCCGTCGGGCTCGAACAGTACGACGGAGACGCCACACCGTGGCCGCACGTGGGCCACGGAGATGCCCTCGCCGGAGCCACGCGCCCACGTCAAGGCAGCGAGCGTCACTGCGGCACCCAACGTCGCCCCCACCAACATCACGCCTCGGCCTCCGACCCGTCATCGCTGCCACTGTCGTCGTCGTCGGTGGACAGGACCACGACGAGCTCGGGCTCGCGCCCAAACAGCCGGTGGAGTACGAGCCCTGCCGCCGCTGCCCCGAGGCCGAACACGGCTCCACTCAAGAGCCGGTCGACGAAGCCCTCGTCGTTGCTCGAGGTGCTCACCGCCGCTGCCCTCCCGGCGGTCGCGCGCGGAGCCCCAGCATCAATACCCGTGCGAGCTCGCGCCCGGATTCGTCGGTTCCCGGCTTGCTCGCTGCGGTGCCTGCCAAGTCCATCTCAGCGATGGCCTGTCGGGTGATGGCCATGGCCTCTTCCCACCCGACCCGCTCCGGCCCGAACGTCGCCGACGGCATTGGTGGCCACGGACAGTCGGGAAAGAGCGTCGACAATGCGTCGAGAACGGCCGGCTCCGGGTTCGAGCGGACCTCGTCGAGTTTGAGTGCCCACTTGGCGAAGCGCCACTTGTTGTCGAGCGCCCAGGCCTCGACGGCATCGGCATCGAACAGCTCGAAGTGCGTGCAGCCCTCGTAGCGGATGCCATGCCGCACGCCGTTGCCTTCGAGCGTGGCATCCTCGCCACCGTTGTCCTCCGTGCTCTGAC
>JAHZJA010001006.1 GCA_022601155.1 Deltaproteobacteria bacterium
CCAGGCGCTCGTGGTCGGCCAGCCTGTCGGTCCAGGCCGTCGCGTCGTCGTCGCCGACGCGTTCGTCCAACATCCACAAGACGCGATCCCACTCACCCACATCGACGATCCCATCGGCATGCGCGATGAGACCGCACGCGGCGAGCGTCCACTCCTGCTCCGGAGATAGCGGCATGACCAGAGGCTAGCAGGGGCGCTGCGAGCCGAACATCACCACCAAGACCATGCCCCCGCGGGCGCATGCCTCCACGCCCCGTGGGTCGATCCCTTCACCGTCGCTCACAGGGCAGACGCCCGCGAGATGTAGACGCTGCTGGGGTGGGCATCGCGGAGCGCCTCGATGGCCGAGTCCCGATCCGCGGTCTTGCCGATGCGATGGAGCGCACGAATCCGGCCCCAGTGCGCTTCCTCGGCCAGCGGCCCGCCGCCGCCCCGCAAGTACCGCGCGAACGATCGCAGTGCCGCGCGCGCTTGGCCTCGCCGCAGCTGCAGCTCGCCCGCCGAGATGTTGGCCGCGTGCGCCTCGGGTGAGCGTGGATGCAGGCGACGGAGCTCGCCGTAGGCCGACAGGGCCTTGGCCGACCGTCCCGCGGCGACGTGCCGTCGTGCCGCACTGAGCAGGTCCCCGGCCGATGCGGCGCGCGACGAGCCCGGCCGCGTGCGCGTGCCCGCCTCGTCGTCGGCGGGGGCATCGGTGTCGTCGCCGTCGGCGGTCTGCGGTTGGTCGTCGATCACCTCAGCGCCGAGGCCTTCGACCTCGCGAGGCGATGTCCCGGGGTTGGGCGTCGCCTCGGGCGTGACCGGCTCGGCGCGTGCCAGCGATCCCTGGTGAAGAGGCCACCTTTGCCCGGGCGCCACGACATGGTGTCCGCCGTCGGGCGTACGCACCTGCACCGCACCCGATCGACTCTCCACGTGGGCCTGTTCGCCGTGCACGACCAGGTCGAAGTCGGCGTCCTCGGCTCGAACCTCACCGTGCGGGGTGAGGACCACGGCGGTGCCCCGCACCGAGAGCTGCCCCTGCGCGATCTCCAGCTGGTCGCGATGCACCCGCAGCCGCGTTCGCGCGGTCACGCAGCCCTGCCCCGCCACCGCGGTCAGGCATGCGTCGCCCTTCGCCACCACCCATCGGTCCACAGGCAGCGCATCGCCCGGTCCCAGCGCGGCCCCGTCGAGCATCAACGTCCCGCTGGCGACGACCGTGGCTCCGTCGGCACGGGGAACGAGCGTCGACGACGGCAACATCGTCCACAACAGCAGGGCCGCGGCAACGGCCACCGCGGCCACCACGGCCCCGCCAACCCAACGACGGCGGTGAGGCGAGGCTCGGCGAAACGCTGCCATCGTGGCCAAGGCCCGACGATGATCTTCAGCCTGCACCGGGCCGGGCTCTCCCTGCGCGGACAGCTCTCGATAGAGGGCACGCTCATGCTCGACCGCGTCGTCGTCGAACTGCTCGAGCCACCCACGCTCATCGTCGTCCACGACCTCGTCCGCAGCGAGGGCGTCGGCCAGTGCGTCCCAGCGCTGCTGGTCGCTCATGGGCTCGTCCCCCCCGCTCGTGGTGCCAGGGCCTGGTCGCGGCGAATGAGCGCACGGACAGCCCGACGGGCGTACAGCAGCCGCGATTTGACGGTGTCCACGGGAGCGCCGACCAGCTCGGCCACCTCGGCCACGCTGTGGTCGAGTACATGGCGGAGCACCAACACCTCGCGCTGGGCAGTCGGCAACGGGTCGAGATAGGCCGCCAGCGGTCGGGGCAGTGCTTCACCCAGAGGTGCGGGGGCGGCAGCGAGGGTCTGCGGTTGCTCCGCGAAGTGCTCCACCACCCGCAGACGGCGATGGTCCTGCTCCCGCAGCCGCAGACACGCGTGCGCGGTCACCCGTCGAGCCCAGCGCACCAGCGTCGACTCACCGCGGTATCCGGGCAACCCTTCCAGCACCCGCAGCAGCGCCACCTGGATCGCGTCGTCGACATCGGCCGGATTGCCCACGATCGCCCGGGCCACGGCCCTCAAATGCGGAAGCAGCCGCTCCAGTAACTCCGCCTCGGCTTGCGCGTCTCCCTTGCGTACGCGTCGAACCAACGCGACATCGGTGCGTCGCCGGGACGTTGCGTCGTGCGGCGTACCCGCTGCCATGGCCGCTCCAGGATAGCGGCCTCGGGCCCACAGCCCGCGGGGCGGCTGGCGGCGGGCGAGGAGCCCCGGCCACGGCTGGGCGGCAATGCACTGCATGCGTACCTGTCCCGATACGGCGTGCACCCAACCCGGGTGAAAATGTCTCGCGCGGCGGCGATGGCCCGCGAGCGCGCCTCCCGCTTCCCACAAACGACCTGCCTACGGCCCTCAGCCAACTCTACGACGATCTCTCTATCGGTCTTGCACGTACACCGAGTCGTCGTTGGGACGCGGCGCCCTGTTCGGGGCAATCGGTCTCAGGGGGCTTGCCCAAATCTGCGCTGTCGCCAACTCTATCGTTGCTGGTTTCTGTCATGCGAACGTCATTGATTCCCCTTTTGTGTTCCTGTGTGGGACTGGCCTGTGGCTCCGACACCACCTCCACCGATGCGATGGACGGCGGCGCAGCCACGACGGGCGAGATGGAGACCGGAACGAGTGTCGGCGAGACCGAGTCCATCGACGGGTCCGGCTCGATGCCCGAGCCCTTCGAGCCCTACCCGGCCCGCGGCGTCCGAATAACGGAGGTCTACGCCAACCACGGTGTCGGCGTGCCTATCGTCCGCGAAGGCCAGTGGGTCGAAGCCGCCCAGCGCAACGCCGAGCTCATCCGCGATCGCAATACGCTGATTCGCGGGTTCGTGGCGGTGGACACCGACTTCGTCCCCCGCGAGATCGAGGCCCGACTGACGCTCACCTACGGCGACGGCCGGGAGGAGATCGCCACACGCAACGTGTTCATCGAAGGTGACTCGGTTCCCAACGACCTGGACACCAACGTCTACTTCATCGTGCCAGGCGAGCTGCTGCCCGCTGGGGTGCGGTTCCAGGTCGAGCTGCTCGAGCTCACCGACGACTGGCGAGAGCTCCCCGAGCCCGACCAAGTCGCCTACCCGCCGCAACCCAGCTGGGTGGGCATCGAGGACTCGCCGATGACGCTGAGGGTGGTCATCGTACCGATCGACCACGACCTCGACCCCCAGTGCCCCGAGCCTCCCGAGGTCACCGACGAGGAGCTGCAGTTTCTCTCCGAGCAGCTGTACATGTACAACCCGGTCGACGAGGTGGTGCTCGAGCGGCGTGACGTGGTGCCGTACACGGGCGCGCTGACCTCGTTTTCGGGACTGCTCGGGTTCTTGGCCGAGCTGCGAGAGCAAGACAATGCCGACCCGGCCGCCTACTACTACGGCGTGGTGCGGCCGTGCGACGGCGGTGCCGATGGAGTCGGCGGCCAGGCCATCTCCATCCCCGACTTTCCCACCCAGCAGAACGCGTGGACCCGGGTCTCCATGGGACGCTGGTACAGCTCGCTGTCATCGACGGCGAACACGTTCGTGCACGAGGTCGGACACAACCAGGGCCGACGCCACATCGCCTGCAACGGGAGCGAGGGCGGGGTCAATCCCAGCTATCCGTACCCGGCTGGGGACATTGGCGTGTGGGGATTCGGCTCCATCGACTTCGCACTGCGGAGTCCCACCAGCTCCAAGGACTACATGACCTACTGCGGCAACACGTGGGTCAGCGACTGGGGCTGGTCTCGAGTGGTGCCCTTCATCCGCGAGATCACGGGCTGGGCGTCCATGGATGCCGCATCGGCCGAGCCGGGGCAGGTGCTCGTTGGCCTCGTCGATGATGCCGCCGGATCCGAGACTTGGTTCGTGACCTCGGGGCTTGCCGAGGGACTCGCCGCCGAAGGGGTCGAACCCCTGGTCCTCACCGAGCGCGGCGGTACGAAGACCTCCCTGGAGGCCGCGCGCGTGCCCATGGGGGACAACGGCGCCTACTCCATCGTCGTTCAGCTGCCAGCTACGGTCGCGCTCGACGATCTCGTCGGGATCGATGCGCTGGGGCACGCGGTGCCGCAGGTGCGACTGCCCGGGCGTACGCTGTCGTTGCGCCCGTAGATCCGTGCCCTCGTGGGTGGGCCCGCTCGCAAGAGGTGGGTGCCACCCCCCGTTGATGGGGGCAAACCGGTCGGTCGCCCCAGCAAGACCGTGCGAACGCGGGGCGTGCACCCCCGGGACGTGCGTCCACATGCGGTGCCCGGTCCCACGACACCGGCCCTGCGGAGCGGGCGTTGATGACGGCCGCACCCAGGCCGATGCTACGGCGCGTGGATCCCAGCCGAGCGGCGCGGCATGGCCTCGACCTGCGGCTCGACGCGTCTGTGCAGCCCACCCGGACCGCGGCGAGCGAGCACCGTACGGAGGCTCCGGCCCAGCACCGCGGTCGCGGTCATGGCTCCCCCAAACAAGGCACCGCCCACACCCGCGGTCGAGACGTCGGCCCCGGTCAGATACAGGCCCGGGATCGGAGTCTTGGGGCGAAGCCAGCGTTGTTCGAATCGCTTGGGCGTGTGGGCCAGCCCATACAGCTCACCGCGACCGAAGTTGCAGAAGTGTCGGGTGCTCAGCGGCGACGACAACTCCTGGTAGGCCACCTTGCCTCGCAGCTGCGGACACTCCTCGAACAACGCCTCGAGCATCTTGTCGGACAGGTCGCGCTTGAGCGCATCGTAGTCGTCACCGCGCCGCTTCCACCGGGTGTCCTGCCACGGCTCGAACCACTGGTAGGGCGCCAACGCGACCACCTCCACCGTGGCCCGGCCAGGATGGCGACGGGTGAAATCAGGGTCCTTGGCGGAGGCGAACGACAGATAGGCGAACGGCAGCGGAGCGCTGGGATCGTCGACGAACCGCGCGAAGTTGGTGTCGTGATCGCCCGGGGCATGCACCCAGATGTTGCGCTTGCCCAGGCCCAGTTGCTCCGCCGTCTCGTCGAACCCGAGGTAGAGCGTGGCGTGGGACACCGAGGGCTCCACGGCGGTGATGGCCTCGGTCATGCCGTGCTCGCGAAGGATCGAAGCCGGTACGAGCGAGCCGTAGGTGGTGCCCACTCCGGCCCCGCTGACGATGAGCGGTGCCCGCTGCACCGCCCCATCGGCCATGCACACCCCCACCGCGCGACCGTCCTCGAACACGATGTGCTCGACACCCGCGGAGGTGACCACCTGGCCCCCCGCCGCTCGAATCACGGGCACGATGGTCTCGGCGATGCGCGCGGAGCCTCCCACCGGATAGGCGGCGCCGCCCATGTAGTGCTGCACGACCATCGCGTGGATGAAGAACGACGACTGCGACGGCGGCAAGCCGTAGTCCCCATATTGGGCGCTGAGCACCGCGATGAGCCGCGGGTCGTCGGTCAACGATTCCAGCACCTCACGGGTGGTCCTCCGTGCCAGCCGCAGCAGCGGGTGGCGAAGCGACGCTCCCACCGTCCGCGACAGGAAATCGGGTAGGAGCTTCTCGGCGAAGTACGGGCCGACCCAGCGGCTGCACTGCCGTACCAGTCGCAGGTACTCGTCGATGGCGCCGCGCTCCTTGGGGAAGTAGCCGATCATCGTGTCGCGAAAGTTGCGGTAGCCCGCGCGCAGCTCGTAGCGATCGCGACCGATCACGATCTCGTCGTAGACCGGACCCATGTCGGCCCACTGCAGCTGTCCCGCGGTGACATCGTCGAACAGCCGACGCAGCGGCGCCCCCGGCTTGGTCTGCCCCACGTAGTGCACCCCCACGTCCCACTCGTAGCCGGGACGCCGGAAGGTGTGGGTGAAGCCGCCGACCTCGTAGTGACGCTCGAGCACGAGCACCCGCAGGCGCCCGTGCCGAGCCAGCAACGATGCCGTCGTCAGCCCTCCCATCCCCGATCCAATGACGATCGCGTCGTAGGTTCCGTCGATGCCGTAGCGCTTGTAGTTGCGTCCGAGTGTCATGATTTCATCATCCGAGGACGGTCTGCTCCATGGCGGTGCACAGCTGTTCGAACGTGCGCCCCATGGTGAGTTTGTCGGCCAGGTGCAGGGACACGAGGCCGTGGCCCTGGCTCCACAGAAGATGCGCCAGCGTCAGCGGGTCGCCCTGCAGCTGACCCGCTCGTACCGCCTCCGTGGTGCCGCGATACAAGAACGAGAAGGCGCGCTCGTGCTCGGCATCCAGCTGGGCGCTGCGCTGCGCGGGCACGGGGCGCAGCTCGAAGATGATCCGATACGCCTCCGGCTGCTCCACCCCGAATCGCACGTACGCTCGCGACAGCTCGATGATGGCGACAACTCCCGAAAAGCTCGACGCGGCCTGCTGCTGTGCGTCGGCAAACTGGCGCGTCGCCTCCACCCGCATCGCGGTGAACAACGCGTCCTTGTCCTCGAAGTAGCGATACGGAGTCATCGGGCTGACCCCCAACACCTTGGCGATGCCGCGCATCGTCAGGCTCCGAGCTCCGTCCTCGACGAACACCCTCAGCGCAGCCTCCACGGCACGCCGCCGGAAATCCTCCAGCTCCATGGGGGTGAGCGCGGCCCGGGTCATGCATTTTTTTTACATCGTAAATTTTACGTCGTCAATCATTACAGACAGCCGCGGACACACACGCAGCAAAGTGCGAAAATACTCAGTTATTCCAATAACTTATACCGGCGCCGAGGAGGCTAGAGGTGCGTGGGGTCCCGAGTGAGGCCGGGGGCGGTCTTGCGACGGCGAGGTGCAGGCGCCGGTCCCACGGCGAGGTTCGGCCCGCGTCGCCGAGGCTGTCACGCCGCCACCCGCTCGCTGGTCTGGATCCCTTGAAAGGACCTCCGCCATGGATGTCGCGCACATCACCGCTGCCCCCGATTCCCTCGCCCCCGCCGGCGTCGCCGAGGCTGTCACGCCGCCACCCGCTCGCTGGTCTGGATCCCTTGAAAGGACCTCCGCCATGGATGTCGCCCACACCACCGCTGCCCCCGATTCCCTCGCCCCCGCCCCCGTCGCCCTCGCCGAGCGGGGATTGGCCAGCCGATTCCTGCAGCTCGACGGCCAACGGATCCACTACCTGGAGGCGGGCCAAGGACCCACGCTGCTGCTGCTGCACGGCGCTCCACAGTGGTCGTTCACGTGGCGCGGTGTGATGGCCGAGCTCGCGCCGCACTTCCGCTGCATCGCCCCGGACATGCCCGGGCTGGGGCTGTCCTCCCACGACCCCACCCGGCCACCGCTGGCCCGCGCCGTGGAGCAGATGGAGCGGTTGGTGAAGGCCCTCGATCTGGATCGCATCACCCTGGTCGCCAACGATACGGGGGGGCCGGTGGGCTTTGCCGTCGCGGGGCGTAGCCCCGAGCGATTCTCGGGCTTCGTCGCGGCCAGCACGTTTGGGTTCACGCTCGACGAGTTCTTCGCCGTGCGGGTGATGCTTCGGTTGGTGGGGAGTGTCGTGGGGCGGCTTGCCAACCGTCACTTCACCGCCATCCCACGGCTCGCGGCCGGGCCCGGAGTCCCTGGCCGTCGTCTGCCCCGGGCCGAGCATCAGGCACTGCTGGCCCCCTTCGGTACCCGACAGGCGCGCGACGCCTGCACCGATCTCCTCGGTGCCCTCGTCCGGGAGCCCGCCGTGCTGGCCCAAGCCCAACGGCAGCTGGCGGCGCTGTCCGATCGCCCGCTGCTGACGCTGTTTGGAGAACACGACCGCGCCCGCAAGGCCGGCTTCCCCGACAAGTTCGCACGGCTGTTTCCCCTCCACGAACACCACGTCATCGCCGGGGCCAACCACTTCCCCCAAGAGGACGCCCCCCAGACCGTGGCCGCCCACATCCAGGCGTGGCACCGTCGACGAGTCGCAGCATGAACGATGACGCGCTGACCTTCGAGGACCACCGCCCTGCCCTGCTGGGGCTGGCCTACCGCATGCTGGGCAGCATGGGCGAAGCGGAAGACGTCGTCCAAGACGCGTGGATCCGCTGGCAAGGTCGACGCGTGGCGGTGGATGCACCACGGGCCTACCTCATGCGCACCGTCACCAACCTGTGCCTCAACACCCTCGACTCCGCACGCGTACGACTGCAGCATCACCCCGGGTCGCGGTTGCCCGAGCCCGTGCACACCGACGATGGCGACGGTCGGGCCGTCGAGCGCAGCGAGGCGGTCTCGATGGCGCTGCTCGTAGCGCTCCAGCAGCTGTCCGCGGCAGAGCGTGCCGTGTTGGTGCTGCACCAGGTGTTCGAGATACCGCACGCCGAGATCGCCGCAATCCTCGGCCGCAGCGCAGCGGGCTGTCGCCAGCTGCTCCGGAGGGCACGTGCCCACCTGCGTCACGACCACACGGTACAGACCCCCTCGCGGGATGAGCACGCGCGACTGCTACAGGCGTTCGTGCAGGCCACCACCACGGGCACCGTCGACGACTTGGTGGCGCTGCTGGCCGAGGAGGCCCAGCTGCTGGCCGATGCTGGCCCCGAGGGCGCGACCTACGGGCCCGTGCGCAACCTCCCCGGGCCGCTTCAGGGCGCACGCAAGGTCGCCGCGTTCCTCCATGCCGCCACTGGACGTGCCCCCACCGATACTCAGATCGAGGTGCGTGAGCTCAACGGGCTCCCCGCATTGGTCAGCTCGCGCAACGACGAGGTCATCGGGGTGCTGCTGCTCGATGTCCACGACGGCCGCATCCGGCGGGTCTTCATCCAAGCCGATCGCCAACGTCTTCGACGGCTCGCCAGCCCGCGTCACCTGGAGGCGTGAGTGCAGCGCGGATCAAAAGAACACGGCAAGCCCGGCCCTGGCCCGCGGCCGTACACGCCACGGTGACATCACCACCCGGCGAGTCTCCCCCTCGCACGCCACCGCGCCCTGCTCACACTCGACCAGGTCGAAGCGGTTGAGCACCACGCCCAGCCCCGGCTCCACCACCAACGCCAGCCGCGACGGCACCAGCATCACCGACAGCCCTCCGTCGGCGCCCGCCGTGCCCACCACCCTCCAGCCGCGCTGGGCAGCGCTGCGGCCCCGCCAGCCAACCGCCTCCACTCCAACCCCGACCAGACCGTACAGCGCCAGCCGCCGTCCCACGTCGAACGAAGGCCCCGCGCGCAGCGATCCACCGTGACGCCACGTCACCGTCGGCGTGTCGCGTCGTCGGGGAACCATCACGGCGTAGCCCACGCTCAGCCGCCATCGTGGTGACAGGCGGACCATCGCGTCCACGCCCACTCCGCTCTGCCACGCCATGCTGGACGCGATGCCCTCGCCGACATAGCCAACCCCCACGCGGGTCCGTGGAGCTGCGGCCGCAACGACGGGGTCGGGCTCCTCGGCTGGGGTGGGTGCGGATCCCGGCGGCGACACGACCTCGGACGGTCCGGCCGCAGGCGCGGGATCCTCGACGGTCCCTTGGGGTGCGGGATCGATCTCGTCGGTGGCGGCCTGCTCCATCGCCACCCCCTCACCGCTGGCTAGCGCGAGACTCCCGGACGCCACGATGTGCCACACCGCCTCCAGGCTGGCCTCGTCCCCACCGGGCTCGACGGGGACCCGCCGCACATACGCAGATCCATCGGCCGCAAGCAGGAACACCCGAAGCTCGTGGGGCTGCGGGTCCAGCCAGAACACGCCCCGCGCCGTCCCCTCGCCGATCAGCGCGCGGGCCCGCGCGGCCGCCCCCAGCTCGGGGTCGGGCTTCACCACCATCAGCTTCAGGCCTCGAGCATCCAGCTCGGGCCGCGCGGTCGCGAGGGCCTCGGCCAGTCGTGGGTCCAGGTCCGGACCCACGACCACGTACACCGTCGCCTCGGTCGCGTCCTCATCGACCATCGCCGCCGGCTCGGTGTCTGGGGCTCCGGGTGCCGCAGCGTGGCTTCGCCCGGGTTGGCCGAGCCCAGCGACCATCACCAGACTCACCCCGAGCCCACCCCATCGCATCCGTCTCACGTCGCCGACATCAAGCTATCACAAATCGCGCCTTTCACGCTCGACCGACATCGCATGCCCGTGGCTTTCTGCCCGCGAATGTCCGCAGGCATAGTCGACGGGCATGGGGACCCTTCACAGCATTGCCAACAGTCCTCGCCTCAACCTGGTGGTCGCCGTCATCTTGTTGGTCGCCAGCGGCTGGGAGATCTTCGAGACCTTCGACGAGCCCTCGCTCGGCTCACACCACGGCCTGTTCGTCTTTGCGTTGATGCAGATCCTCAAGACCGTCCCCGACTTGATCGAGGGCGCCAAGATCCTCCACGAGGAACTGGCCGACGATGAAGACAATTGAGCCGCTCGCCGCCTCGACGTGACCGACCGCGGCGCGAGGCGGGCGTGCACCGAGACGACCCGAAGCTCCAGCGCCGCGCGTGCCAGCTAGGCCCCCGACGCGATCACGAGCGTGCCCGTCCGCCGGGCGACCGACGGATCGCGTTGGCGAGTCGCGTGAAGACACGACCCGCCACGCTGGCCGTCGGGCTTCCGATCAGCCGGTCGATGCTACGGCGATGGGCTTCTTGCGGGCGCCGAAGGTGTGCTTGGAGGCGGGAAATTTCCGCTCACGCACCTCGACGCAAAACTCCCGCACCGCGGCCACGCTACGATCGAACAGCTCGTCGTAGCGCTTGACGAAGCGCGGCCGTAGGTCGGCCGTCAGTCCGAGCAGGTCGTAGCAAACCAAGACCTGTCCGTCGCAATTGACCCCAGCCCCGATACCGATCGTGGGGATCGAAACCTCGGCAGAAATCCGCTCGGCCAGCTCGCCGGGGATGCCTTCGAGCACCAGGGCATACGCCCCAGCCTGCTCCACGGCGTGTGCGTCGGCCACAATCCGGTCGGCGCTGTCGTCGTCGCGGCCCTGCACTCGAAACCCGCCCATGGCGTGCACGCTCTGCGGCGTGAGCCCGATGTGCGCCATCACGGGGATGCCCGCTGCGACCATGCGCGCGATGGTCGGTGCGACCGACACACCACCTTCGAGCTTGACCGAGTGCGCCCGGCCTTCGGCGAGAATCCGCCCGGCGTTGCGCACGGCCTCCTCGGGCGTGACCTGGTAGCTGAGGAACGGCATGTCGCCCACGATGTGAGCGCGCCGAGCCCCGCGACTGACCGCGCGACAGTGATAGATGGTGTCGTCGACGGTGACCGACAACGTGTCGTCGTTGCCCTGGATCACCATGCCGAGCGAGTCGCCGACCAGCAGAATGTCGACGGCCGCCTCGTCGAGGATCCGCGCGAAGGTGGCGTCGTAGGCGGTCACCATCACCAACGGCGTCTTGCCCTTGGCGCCCCGGATCGTGGGAACGGTGATCGGTTTGTTCTTGGGTGCCGGGCCTTTGGGGGCTCCGACCCTGCCGTATCCAGCCTCTTGGCCGTCGTCGTTGGACATGTGAGCTTGGTGGGCGCCGGGTCGCGGCCAGGGTCATCCCGGTCCACGCCACGTCTCGCGCGGCACAAAACGTAGCACGGCGGCGCGCAATCGACCGACCGCAGCGTCACACTTCGCCGGATCCAAAAACCTCGCTGGATTGCCCTTGGATTCCAGGGACCTGCCGGTTTGACACCAGTTCGGGGCGCGTGACACAGTCCGGCCGATTTGATGACGGCAGCACCCCACCGGGTCGCCCGCACGCCGAAACGTCAGTCAAGGAGACCATCGTGAGCTTCGAGTTGCCCAACCTCCCCTACGCCAAGGATGCGCTCGCTCCCCACATGAGCGCAGAGACCTTCGACTACCACCACGGCAAGCATCACCAGGCCTACGTCAACAAGCTCAATGCGCTGACGGAGGGCAAGGATCTGTCGAGCAAGAGCCTTGAGGAGCTCATCCGCACGACCGACGGTGGACTGTTCAACCAGGCCGCGCAGGTCTGGAACCACACGTTCTTCTGGAACTCGATGAAGCCTGGCGGTGGCGGAGCGCCCACAGGCGATCTGGCCGACGCGCTCACCCGCGACTTCGGTAGCGTCGACGAGTTCAAGAAGGCCTTTGCCGCAGCCGCAGCCGGTCGCTTCGGGTCCGGCTGGGCCTGGCTGGTCAAGGACGGAGACAAGCTGGCCGTCACCAGCACCGCCAATGCGGGCAACCCGATGACGGACGGCAAGACGCCGATCCTCACCCTCGACGTGTGGGAGCACGCCTACTACGTCGACTACCGCAATGCGCGACCCAAGTTCATCGGCGCGTTCCTCGACCATCTGGTCAACTGGGACTTCGCCGCCTCGAACCTGGCCAACGGCTGAGTCGACAGCTTCGCAAGGGCCTCATGGCCACCGAGCAACGAGCCGTCCCAACCGGGGCGGCTCGTTTCGTTTGGGGACGACTAGTCCTCGACGACGAAGGTCTGCTCGCCGAGCGCCATCATGCTGGGCTGGGTGCCCCACCACAGCGCCACGGGCAGATGGCGCAACGCGGAGACCATTCCGGCCGGCAACACGCTCCGCAGTGCCATCGCCGCAGGGACGGCGCCGCCGAAGCTGCGGCCGCTTCCCCTGCCCTGGACGAACGGGATGTTGAACCCGAACAGCGCACGGAGATTCTCGATGCCCCCTTGGGGCTCGGGGACGATCCGGACCGCTCCCTCCCCCACGCGCAGTCCCGCGATGGCACGAGCCCGGGCCACCGCTTCACGGAGCCCGCCG
The DNA here is from genome assembly GCA_022601155.1 of Deltaproteobacteria bacterium. Classification (GTDB taxonomy): domain Bacteria; phylum Myxococcota_A; class Polyangia; order Nannocystales; family Nannocystaceae; genus Paraliomyxa. The sequence continues at coordinate 12,599 of JAHZJA010001006.1, forward strand.
TAGTCGTCGACCAGGCCCACGTCGATCGCTCGGACGCCCGCCCACACGCGGCCTCGTGCCACGCGATCGACCTGCTCGAGCGTCATCGATCGCGCCTTCGCGACGCGGGACACGAAGTGAGCGTAGGTCTCGTCCACGTCGTGCTGGGCCGCCAACAGCTCGTCGTCGGTGTAGCTCCGCAGCAGCGACCGCATCCCCGCCCGGCGCCCAAACTCATCCTCCTCGACCGAGATGCCCAGCAGATCCAGCGTCCCCGAGATGTCGACCTTGGGATAGAAGACGCCGATGCTGCCCGTTTGGGTGGTGGCGTCGGAAAAGATGTACTGGCCCGCGGTCGCGATGTAGTAGCCGCCGCTGGCGCACGCGTTGCCCATCGAGATGATGACCGGCTTGTCCCGACGCACCAGGTCCAGCTCGCGCGCGATGGCCTCGGCCGTGTCGACCGAGCCGCCGTGGGAGTTGATGCGCACCACGACCGCGCGTACCGAAGGATCGTCGCGCAGCAGCTTGATCTCGCGGACCAAGGTCCGATCTCCGGCCACCTGACGGCCGATGATGGGGATGGTGAAGCTGTCGCCGGACACGAGGTCTCCCTCGATCATCAGCACGGCGATGCGCGGCGGCGGGCCGTAGTCGCTCGCGTGCTGTCGCGGCGTGGCCGGCTCCTCGATCCGGATGCGGCGATCGAGCCACTTCTCGAGCGTCGCGTCGAGCTCGTCGGGGTGGGCCAGGTCGTTGACCAACCCGCGGCGCTGGGCCTCGGCCGAGGTCAGCGGCGCATCGTCGATCCACTCTTTCACGACACGAGGATCTTGGCCCCGCTCGCGCGCGATCATCCGCAGCACGTGGTTCCAGATGTCGGCTGACAGCTGATGCCGCTGGCGCTTGACCGGCTGCGACGCCCCATCCAGATGCATGCGCTCGGGCCAGGCCTTGTACTCGGCCACCCGCACGAACTCGGGCTTGGCTCCCAGTCTGTCGAGCAGCTCGCGGTAGTAGAGGGTCTGCACCCGAATCCCCAGGATCTCGAGACCCTTGGTGGGATGGGCGATGATGCGGTCGGCCGCGCTGGCGAGGAAGTAGCTGCGCAGGCCGGCGCCCGCGAGATACACGGCCACCTTGCCGCCGCGGTTGCGCACCCGGAGCATGGCCTCGCGGATCTCCTCGAGCTGGCCAAAGCTCATGCTCATGCCGCGGGTCTCCACCAGGGCCAACCCTCGGCGCTTCGCCACCCCGTCGAGCCGTTCGACCACCGACCACATGCCGCGATCGCCCCGATAGTTGGACAGCGCGAGCTTGGTGACCACCCGAGGCCGGGCGGCGAGCGTGGGGTACATCTCCTGCGAGATTCGCAGGCGAACCGCCGCCCCGTCGGCGCCGAACGGCGTGCGGGTGTTGGCCGAGCCAAGCGGCGCCACGGCCAGTCCCACGCGCGAGAACTGGAACTCCACCCCCAGCTGGAATCGGGCCCCGAGCCGCGCATTCGCCTCGAAGTCCTCGGCAACCACCGGGTTGAACCGCAGCATCTCGGCCTCGGCGAACAGCCGCAGGCCGCCCAGGGAGGTGGTGATGCGGGCACGAGGATCGACCGCGTTCGTTCGAAAGCGAGGCTCGCCGGACAAGGCGGGGGAGATACGCATGCCGACGGCGAGGTCGAAGACCGGCGTGCCCAGCGGACGAATGGCGATCTCCGGATCGACGACCGCCGACTGCAGCACGGGCCCCGAGATCGTATCCGGGTCCTCCCCCGCGACCCGACCCGTCCGCGGCAAGTTGACCGCCCGCCCCACGATACCCATCGCCAAGTAGCGGATGGGCCAGTAGCTGAGCGCGACGTCGAACTGTTGGGTGCCGTGGGCGTGAAAGTTGCCCGAGGAGATGAGCCGCGAGTAGCTCAGGCCCAGGCTCAGCCCCTGCAGCGCCTGAATCGTGCCCTTGGCGGAGGGCCGAAACAGCCGCACCCACGAGGCGATCGGCACCGCGACCGCAACACTGACCTTGC
>JAHZJA010001007.1 GCA_022601155.1 Deltaproteobacteria bacterium
CTGGTCGGGGCGCACGTTGATGCTGTTGATCCCCTGCGACAGCAGGGTCAGCGTGCGGGGGTCCTGGTCGAGCTGAGGCGTGTAGTACAGCTCCGACAGCGTCCACAGCTCGCCGGAGTGGCAGTTGTGACAGCCGCCGTCCTCGAACACCGCTCGGCCTGCGTCCACATCGCCGCCGACGACGGTGGCCGCACGCGGGGCTCGCAGAGAGGCCACGTAGTTCATGATGTCGTCCCAGTCCTCGGGGGTGGCTCCCGAGACCGCAACGGCGCGGGCGGAGCCCACGTTGAAACCGTTGACGGGGTTGGCCACGCCGTCGGGCCCCACGAAGTCGATGCGGGCCTCGACGTTGGCCGTACCGTCGGCCAACAGATCGGTCGAGCTGACGATCGCTCCCGTCCCTCCTGCGACTCCTCGGGTGTTGAGCTCGAAGTCGTGGACTTCGTCGAAGATCGCGGTCCAGTTGAAGACCCGTTGGATCGCGCCGCCCTCGTTGAACGACCCCGACAGATCGACCGTCTGCCGGGGTCCGGTGGGAAAGCTCCAGGTGACGTTGTCGGTCAGTCCCGCGGGGTGGCAGCCCAGGCACGAGACCCAGCCATTGGTCGACCAGCGGCCAAGCCCGGTGTTGAAGAACCGCTGGCCCCTCAGCTCGGAGATCTCGCTGGCGACGGTGGGCTGCGGCGCGGACTCGATTGCCACGGCGATCGTCTGCTGTTGGGCCAGATCGATCACGGAGATCGAGCGCCCCACCTCGTTGTACGCGTACGCGGTGGTGTCCCGAATCGTGACCCCGGTCGGCGACAAGTCGGTGTCGAGGAAGGCCGTGCCTGCGGGCGCTCCGCCCACCGGGGGCGCCGAGGTCCAGTCGATGCGGAACACGGAGTCGCTCGCGGTCGAGGCCACGTAACCGAAGTCGCTGTTGGGTGCGAACGCGATGTCGGCGGGTACGGCGACGAAGCGCTTGGGCGCCGCCAAGGCGTCGACCAGCGCGTTGAGGTTGACCGAGCGCTCGCGATCTTCCTGGCCCGTGGCGAGATCGATGACCCCCACCATCCCCTGGACGTTCTGGTGGAAGTCCGTTGTGCCCTCGAAGGCGGCCGGGCTCGCACCCACGGCGGTGACGTACAAGCGGCCGTTGTTGACCACACACGAGTGGAGTTGGTTGGGGTAAAAGCCCGTCGCCTCGAAGCCCGGAATGCCGGAGTCGGAGAACGGCGCGAGGGTCAGCGTGCTGACCTCGAGGTTGCCCGCGTTCACCTCGAAGATGCGGCCCTCGCGGGCGAGATCGTCGGCCTCGGGGGCATCGGGCCGCGCGCGGCCGTAGAAGTCGGTGACGAAGATCGTCTCGTCGTCCTCCTCCTCGTCGCCGTCGTTGGTCATGCAGACCCCATACGGGGCCCCGCCGAGCTGGATCTGCTCGCGGACGGCCATACTTCGCGTATCGACCAGCGTCAGCGTGCCGTCGACCCACGAGCTGACGAACAGGGTTCGTCCGCGCGGGCTCAGTGTGCCTTGAATTGCCTCAGAGCCCACCAGCACCGTGGTGCCCGTCTGCGGTGAGTCGGTGTCGGCGTTGAGGATCTCGGTCACGGTGCCGTCGGCTCGGTTGACGACATACAGGGTGCTGTCATCGGGAGACCAGCTCACCGAGCCCGGCTCGTCCCCGACACCGATGCGGGCGCGCTCGGTGAGCTCGGGAAGCGCGAACAGCGTCACGTCATTGGTGGCCTTGTTCGCGACCGCGAGCGTTCCGCCGGACTCGTTGATGAGAATGGGCCCACCCTTGGTCGGTCCGACGAGTAGTCCTTCTTCTTCATTGTCCTTCACGAACAGACAGCCGAGCAGGAGGCTCGACGCAATCAATGGGAGGATTCTGGGGGGAAATCGCCGGGACATGACAAGACTCCGAAGCTGACCGGAATGGACCACGACGCACGACGCCGGGCTGCCGGGTGCTTGATCACTACGGTAGCCAGCGTGGCTCCGGAGGCTGCTTAAACGGCGCCTTAAAGTACGGGACCCCCGCGCCGAGGGCAGGGCTCGGGGGGGCGGGACCGGGCCGGCAGTGCCGCCCCCCCAGCCGCTTGCAGCGGCGGTGCTGTCGGGTTCTCGGCCTGCTGGCGCCGGTCGCCTCCGGGCCGTTCGTGCTCATGTTCGTCGGTGCTCGCCGCGTGCGTCGAGTCGCCCGAAGCCCCCGTCGGCGCCACACGATGCGGCTGTGCGCAACAGGGCGATACCGAGCGGGGTGGGGGAGGGGGGGACAGTTGTCGCACGCAGGGTCCGACCGCGTCCGTTGGCGTGGGCTCCATGACGTACGCCCCGACCCCGAGCGAGGGGTGATCGAGCTCGCGCGCCGTGGCAACACGTCGTCGGCTCGCAGCGGCAACGTCGTCATCATCGCCAATCAATACGACGAGGAGTGCACGCTGCCTTGCGGCGTGGCGGTGGACAACTCCGAGCGCCCGTTGTTCTTCTTCATCCGCGACGGTTCCCCGATCTCCGGGGACGAGTGCGTCAATGAAGACCTCGGCGAGCAACCCGTGCCCGTGGTGATCCAGGCGGAGACGGGGCTCCATACGACTGGCGCAGTAGTCTGGGCGTGAGGCGACCTGCGGGGCTTGGCCACCGCCTCGTCGGTGGCGCCAAGCCGCACAGCGGTCGATCCTCACCGCGCGAGGTCGAAGCGGTCCGCCCTCATGACCTTGGCCCACGCGGCAACGAAATCGGCCACGAGCTGTTCGTTGGTCCCGAAGGCATAGACCTCGGCCACGGCCCGCAGCTCGGCGTTGGAGCCGAACACCAGGTCGACCTCGGTTGCGGTCCAGACCACCGATCCGCTGGTTCGGTCTCGGCCTTCGAAGTGCGCCGAGCCCTCTGCGGCCTTCCACTGGGTGCTCATGTCCAACAGGTTGACGAAGAAGTCGTTGCTGAGTGCACCTGGGCGCTTGGTGAAGACGCCGTGCGGGACCCCGCCCGCGTTGGCGCCGAGGACTCGCAGGCCACCGACGAGGACGGTCATCTCGGGTACCGTCAACCCGAGCAGGTCGGCCTTGTCGACCAGACGCTGGGCCGCAGACAGCTCGCTTGCCGCTCCGACGTAGTTGCGAAACCCGTCGGCGGTGGGCTCCAGGTAGCCGAACGACTTCACATCGGTCTGCGCCTGCGTGGCGTCACCGCGCCCGGGCGTGAAGGGCACCTCGATATCGACGCCCGCCTCCTTGGCTGCCTGCTCGATACCCGCCGCTCCGGCGAGCACGATGAGGTCTGCCATGGACAGCCGCTTTCGGCCCGACTGCGCACGGTTGAAGGCCGCCCGTACGCCTTCGAGCTCGTCGAGCACGGCGGCCAGGGCCTGCGGATCGTTGACGGCCCAGTCCTTTTGCGGGGCGAGCCGAAGGCGTGCCCCGTTGGCTCCGCCGCGCATGTCACTGCCACGGAACGAGGCCGCGGACGCCCACGCCGTGCGGACCAGGTCGGACACCAACAGCTCCGTCGCGAGTACGTCTCGCTTCACGCGCGCGATGTCTGCGTCTTCGATGAGCGGAGCGTCGACCTCGGGAATCGGGTCCTGCCACGCCATCACCTCCTTGGGCACCTCCGAGCCGAGGTAGCGCGCCCGCGGTCCCATGTCGCGATGGGTGAGCTTGAACCACGCCTTGGCGAAC
>JAHZJA010001008.1 GCA_022601155.1 Deltaproteobacteria bacterium
CGCAGACGCGATTGGCGAGATCCTGCGTGACGGTCTTGAAGCGTTGTCTGGCGAACTCGAATGTGTGGGCGATATCCGCGGGCTGGGCGCGATGCTGGCGTGCGAAATGGTGACAGACAAATCCACGCGTGAACCGGACCCCGAGCTCACCGCGGCCGAGAACTGGAAGCCCCCGCTGTGAACCAACGCTCTGGTTGTGCTCCGCAGGACAACACCGCCATGCATGCCCACGACCTCGAACCCGTCACCCCGCTGACCCTCGCCCCTCCCGCCGCGGCCGGCCCGGTCTCGGGGTTTGCCATCGTAGTGGGCGAGCACCCGGAGGGTGGTTGGCAGCTCGAGGGCGGCCCCGCTCCGGGTGTGGCTCGACGCGCGGCGAGCTGCTTGCTCGCACCCGCCATCGGCGATCGGGTCTGGGTGGTCGGCGACGCAGACCAGGGCGTCTACGTCGTGGCCGTGCTCGAGCGCAAGTCCCAGGACTCTGCCGTTCTCACCTTCGAGGGCGATGCGACGCTGCGGACGGCGGGGCAGCTCACCCTCGACGCGACACGGGGCGTAGCCATCCAGACCCCAGCCGCGGTGGGCGTGGTCGCGGACGAGGTCCAGGTACAGGCCAGGGCTGGCCGTGCCATCTTCCAGGAGCTCAACGTCATCGCCCGTGCCGTGTTCGCGTCGCTGCGCAAGGTAACGCGGGTGGGCGAGGTGCTCGAGCTGCTGGTCGACCGCGTCACCCAGCGAAGCAAGCACAGCGTGCGGTCGATCGAGGGCATCGACCAGACCCAGGCCCACAGCATCGACATGCGGGCGCAAGCCACCGCGCATATCCAAGCCACCCACGCCCTGGTCAACGGCAAGGACCTGGTCAAGATGGACGGCGGACAGATCCACCTCGGCTGAACGGAGCACCACCATGTTTGGAAATAGCCAGATGATGGGCGTCGATATCGGGTTTCCCGATGTCTGCCTCACCCCCACCCCCGCGGCTCCCGTCCCCATCCCCTACCCCAACATCGCGGCGGGGCCGATGGGCATTCCCGCCGTCTACAACGTGTTGTTCATGGCCACGCCGGCCCACAACATGGCCACCATGGTCCCCCTCACCAACGGCGACAACGCTGGCGTCGCCACCGGAGTCGCATCGGGCTCGGTCATGGGCCCGTCCCGGCACCTCACCGGAGCATTCACGTGCCTGGTGGGCGGCATGCCCGTCACCAGGATGACCAGCGTGGCCCTCCAAAACTCGACCAACTGTCCGGGGGTTCGCGTCGTCCCCAGTCAGGTCAAGGTCCTGGTCCTCGCCCCGTAGGAGCCCCGAACCGGGGCCTTCGCGCTACAGGGCAGCAGCCACCGCGAAGCCCACGAAGGTCCCCAGTGCCGTGCCCAGCGAGCCCACCAGGATCGCCGGGACGGCAAGATCGCGACGACCGATGCTGCGGGCGAGCGCCAGCGCCGTGGTGCCCCCGCCAATGTTCGCCTGCGACGCGATGGCGGCGAGCTCGGGACCGTACCGCAGCAACCGCGCGGCCCCGAACACCAGCAGCCCGTGGACGCCGATCACCACGCTGGCGAGGACCAGGAGCTGTGCGCCCAGCGTCCCCAGCTCGATGACCGCCGCCACATCGCACAGCGCCCCGATGGTCGCGAGGAAGATCTGCACGGCGAACATGCCCAGTAGGTTGGTCCCCGCCAACCGGGCGACGGCCGGGACCTGAGCCAGCCCCAGCGCCATCGTGGTGAGCACCAGCATGCCCGGCACCGACACCCCCCATCCCGCCAGCAGGGCCACCGCGACATCGCTCAGCCACAGCGCACCCAACCCCAGGGCGATCAAGACTCCGAGATCGAACGGATCGACCTGCGCCGCATCATCGTGGACCTCGCCGACGCCAGGCCCGCTCGCAGCGTCCGACGATGATGGACTCGGCCCCATGGAGGCGGGGTCCATTCTGGTGGCGCGACGGCGGGCCAGTCGCGGCACCGCAATCGTCACCACCATCCATACCGCCGTCAGTCCAGCGTCCACCGCCATCGTTCCGGCGTACAGCGCTCCCTGGTTGATCACCCCGTAGTGCAGCGCCAGCGCATTGAAGTTGGCACTGCCACCGATATACGTCGCGGAGAACATCCCCCCGAGGGCGCCCGTCGACGCACCGAACGCATCCGGTCCGACCACCGCCATCCCCACGAACACGCCCGCCACGGTGCCCAGCGCGCCGACGCCAAACGCCAGCGACAACGGCAGTCCCGCCGCCAGAATCCGACGCAGATCAACCCGCAGCACCAGCCAGAAGATCGCCAGCGGGGCCACATGGCCGAGGACGGCGTCGTAGGCCGGGACCGGATGCTCTGGGGTCGAGGTCGTGGGGATGACACCGAGGTTGGACAACACGGCGGCCACGATGATCACGATCAACGAGCTGCCTGCGTGACGCAGTACGGTGCGGCGAGCGAGCAGCTCGGAGACCGCCACGCACAGCGCCAGCATCGCGAGCACCAGCCGTGTGTCCTCGATCATCGTGCGGCACCATACCCCGCGTCTACCGCCACCGGCTCGAATCCATCACGCAGGGGCGGATCGGAGCCGACGATTCGCGGTACCATGTCCGGCCTCCGTGGTTCGTCATGTCTGCATTGTCGCGCTCGCCGCCGCCGGCTGCGGGCGTACCCCCACGTTCTTCTCCCATGACGACGCGGGGGGCGACGGCAGCTCGGGCGCACTCGAGATGAGCACGTCGACCGGCGAGCTCAACTGCGAAGACTCGCCGCAAGTGTGCGTGGCCGAGCTGACCTTGCGGCGCGCGGTCGACATCTTGTTCGTCGTCGACAACTCGGGCTCGATGGGCGGGGAGCAGGGAGCCCTCGCCCGCAGCTTCGGCACGTTCGTCAACGTGCTCGAGGCGCAGCAGGTGGGCGCCAACTACCGCATCGGCGTGACCACCACCGAGGGCGACGGAGGCATCCGTGCCACCAGCTGCCGCTCCCGCCTCGACGACTTCGAAAGCATGGGCCTGTTCGGCGACTACGACGAGCGCCAGCGGGGGTGCCTGGACCATTGCTTCATCGACAGCATCGGCCTGGCCCAGCCCTGGGTCGAGAAGTCCAACGGGCAGACCAACCTCCCCAACGGGATCAGCATGGCGCAGGCGCTCCAGTGCATCGGGCCCCAGGGGATCTCCGGCTGGGGTTTCGAGGCGCCGCTCGAGGCCATGCGGCGTACCGTCGTGGACGACACCGACGGGTTCCTGCGCAACGATGCCTTGCTCGCCGTGATCTTCGTGACCGACGAGGCGGACTGCTCGGCGCCCGTGGAGAACATCTCGTGGATGAGCACCGAGCAGGGCATGCCGTTTTGGACGACACCCGATCGTGTGTCGTCGGGGTCCTGCTGGAAGGCGGGCGTCCAGTGCAGCGGGGGACCGGGCGTCTTCGAGGACTGCATCGCCGTCGATAAGTCCCGCACGGGCAACATCACCACCAACCCCAACGACTCCGTGCTCTACCCGGTCGAGCGCTACATCGACACCCTCACCACCCTCGCCGCACAGAAGCAGGCTCAGGGTGGACAGAGCGAGGTGCTGATCGCGGTGCTGGCCGGAGTTCCGCTGGACCACCCCGAGACCGGCAACCTGGTGTACGCCGACTCGCCCGACGAGCAGTTCAACCAGGAGTATGGCATTGGTCCGGGCTGCGGCCTGGGAACCGAGACCCTGGATGACCCCCCCGGAATCCCTCCGGTTCGGCTCCGCGAGTTCGCCGAGGCCTTCGCTTCACAAACGCGCAACCTGTTCTCGATCTGCGCCGACGACTATGGAGTCGCGCTGCAGAACATCGCGGGTGCCATCGGGGAGGTCAACGCCCGGGCATGTGTGGGTGGTTGCGTCCGCGACCTTCGCTACGACCAGCCCGGCCTCCAGCACAATTGCACCCTCGTGGAGACCTTCGCCGACGCCACCCCCGACCGCCCAGTGGAGCCCTGCCTACTCACCGAGCTTGGATGGGAGTTTCCCTCGCCTCAGATCGACGTGTGCTACCGAGCGCTGACCGACCCCAGCGCCGCAACACCCGAGGCCACCGATGACATGTCCGCCCAGTGCGTGACGCTCCGCTCCAACCTCGAGCTGCTCATCCAGCGGCGCGACGGCATCCCCGTCCCGGCTGGAACCGCCGTGCAGGTGAGCTGCGGACTGGAAGCGCCCGTGGGCGTCACCTGCGACGAGCTGTGACGCCGCCGATCGACCTCTAGCCCCGCTCCCCAAGCGCTCGCACCTCGTCCCACTCCAGGGTCTCGACTCCAGCCCCCGTCGTGCGAACGTTGGCCGCGAAGGCGTGCCCCAGCGTCTCGACGGCAATGCCTCGGTACTTGCGCAGCGGACCTACCAGCGCGAACTTCAGTAGCGGCCATACCCGCAGCACGATCGCCTGCGATACCCCGTAGCGGTTCGTCGGCGTCAAGATCATCGAAGGATGGAACAGGCTCAGCCGCTCGAAGCCCAGCGCCTTCAGCCCATCCTCCAGCTCGCCCTTGCAGCGCAGGAAGAACGACCGCGACTCCGGATCGACGCCGACCGAGCTCAGCAGCTGGAAGTGCTGCACCCCCGCACGCTTGCACTCGGTGGCAAAATCGAGCACGGCGAGCTTGTCGATCTTCACGAACTGTTCCTTGTCGACCTTGGATGGCTCGCCCACGCCGAGCGTACAGATCGCTGTACGGTGACCTGCGAGCACATCCCGGTACGAACTCGGGTCGAAGATGTCCGCCGTATGCTGGCTGACAAAGTCTCCCTCCAAGCCCTCGACCGGACGACGGCCGATCGTCGTCAGGCGCTCGACATCGGGATCGCGGGCCACAGCGGCGGCGGCCCGGCTCCCGACGGCTCCCGTCGCCCCCAGCATCACGACCGATACCGGGCCGGTCATCTCGCCTCCATGGGTGGTCGAGTCATCATCGCGTCTCGAGACGTATCACGGCACCGCCACCGGCGCAGTTACCCCCCCAGGGGGCGTAGTCGCACGACGGTGACCATCAACGCAGCCGTGAGGTGGTTGCGTCCGTGCCCGGAGGGCCGCATTCGGCCGTCTGCTAGGCTCCCCGTCCGTGACGGTCTCCCACGTTCAGCCGTTCTCCGAGCGGTCGTTCTACGCGCAGGAGTTCCACGGTCGTGTCATGGGGATCGTCGTCCCCGATGAGGCCACGCTCCACAGTCCCGCGCTCGCGTCCGTCGTGGAGGAGCTCGAGGCCAACGCGGGGCGAGTCATCTTGATCACCGAGGCCGGGCTCGACGCGGGCCATCACGACAGCCCCGTGGTCGAGCTGGGCACCCCGCGATTTCCCGGCAAGGTCTGGCGCGCGATGCAGTCCTCACGGACGATCCGCGTCACCGGTCCCACCATGGCCGAGTCCGCTTTCGACGTGGCGACCGCCCTGGGGCTGTTCAAGGTGATCTACTTGTCATCGGGCGGAGGCCTGTCCGACGACGACGGCCGTCGACTCTCGTTCGCCGACATCGGCGAGCTTCGACTGCGCCGCACCGAGGCCCCGGCCCACCAAGCCCAGCTGTTGGCCCAGATCGAGAAGCTGCTCGACGCGGGAGTGCCCAACGTCAACCTGTGCACCGTGGACGGGCTCCACGAGGAGCTGTTCTCCTACCGAGGCTCGGGGACCTTGTTCACCCGCGAGCGCTACGTCGACGTGCGGCGTCTGGGGATCGAAGACTTCGACGCTGCCGCGGATCTCATCGAGCGCGGCACCTCCGAGGGCTACCTCGCCCCGCGGTCCGACGAGCAGCTCGAGTTCTTGCTCGCCGATGGCTTCGGTGCCTTCGTCGGGCGCCATCTGGCGGGCATCGGGGCGCTCCGTGTTCCGTCTGGCGCCCAGGCGGGCGAGGTTGCCAGCCTCTACACCCTCACGCGGTTCTCTGGCGGCGGAGTTGGGGCCCATCTGATCCGCTTCGCGATCGACGAGGCGCGCCGACTCGAGCTCGACTTTGCATACGCCTGCACCACGCTGCCCCGCGTGGGTGCCTTCTTTGGACGACAGGGGTTCCGCCCGGTCGACCAGGGCGAGATTCCGGCCGAGAAGTGGAGCGGGTACGAGGACGAACGTCGGCAGCGGGTCCGCTGCTATCGCATGGATCTTCGCCCCACGGAGACGCCGCCCGTCTGGCGACCCCCGCGGGGCTCCTGAGCCATCGAGCTCGTCCCGGAGACCGTCGCTCGGCTACGCGGACCGTTCGTGGACCTCGAACTGAAGCGCCGCCACGAGCTCGAGCTTGGACTGCGCTTGCCGTAGCTGCGGAAGCTGGTCGGAGTCGATCACCGCGGTGGCGATCGCAGACAGCAGACGCAGATGGCTGGCGCGATCGTCGGGCGGCCCCAGCAAGCAGAAGCACACGTCCACGGGAGCCTCGGCCTGGTCGCCGTAGTCGACGGGCTGCGCCAGGGTCATCACCCCCAGATACGTCTGCGACAGCCCGGCAATGGTGGCATGGGGAATGGCGATGCCCTGGCCCATGGCCGTGGACTGCAGAGCCTCACGCTCGCGCAGGCTCTGCTCGATCGCCGCCGCGGAGAGGCCCGGTGCAGCCGTCGCCATCAGGCCCGCGATCTCGGAGAACAGTCGGCTCTTGTCGCGGACAGTGCGGCGCGCCGCGACGGCCTCGGGAGCGAGCCGCTCGGCGATGACCGACCGCGCAGGCTCGACCGCGCCGCGCCCTAGCGTGCGATGAACCTCGGCCCGCGGAGTCTTGAGGCGCACGACGGCACAGTGCGCCCGCTCCATCAGGGTCTCCTCGCGGGTGGTGAAGAACATCGAGTGCAGCGGCTTCTCGGGCGGCGCGCCCAGGACCACGAGATCGAACCGAGCCGACGCCGCCACCAGCTCGGCGACGTCGTCGGGGCCGTGGAGCAGCTCGGCCCGAGTCTCGGCCTCGCAAAGGGCCTGCATCTGCGCGGCGTAGGCAGCCGCAGCACCGCGATCGCCCTGGTGCGCAGCGGCATGGTTGACGAACGAGATGTCGGCCCGGAACAGCGCCGCGAGATCGTCGGCGGTGTGGGCGACCAGCGCATCGTGAGGGCCTGGCTCGGCCATCACCATCAGGTGCCGATACGTACGGATACCTGCATCACGAAACACGGCCAGGTTGCAGGGCAGCCGCGCCATCAGCCACTCCATGGGATCACGCACGATGTGCCCGCGCCGATGCCGGTCACGCCACGCCATGATCACCCAGTTGGATTCGGTCGCGCTGGCGCGGTCGTACAGCGTGCGACGAACGTCACGGGTAACGACTTGTTCGAACCGGGTGTTGACCCCGCGCTCGCCGGCCAACGCCAAGACACGGCGCTCGAGCGAGACGGTGCGGTCGTCGAGCTCGAGCATCGACGACAGGTCGGTCTGCTCGGGAACCTCGCGCAGAGCAACGACCTCGACTTCACCCGTGGGACCGGCGAGGGTCATGCCGATCTGCACCAACGCCTCCGCCGACGGCTCGTCTCCGAACAGCGCCACGATGGTGCGACTGCGACCCAGCGCAGACACGGACCCGGTGTTGGACCGATCGCGGACGAGGTCCTTGCGCCACAGGATCTGACGCAGGATGCCCAGGCGGCTGGACCTCGTGCGACCGTACAGCAGGTACAGCAGCACCCCGAGGGCGGAGATCACCACCAGGCCGACCAGGGCGATGCTCCCCATCGCGACCAAGATGGCGATCCCGGTCACCACGCCGACCACCTGCAGCCAGGGGTAAAGCGGCGCCTGGAACCTCGGCTCGTACCACTGGGCCTTGCTCTCACGGAACAAGATGAGGGCCACGTTGACCACCGCGAACGCGGCGATCATGAACGCGCTGGCCAGCTTGGCGATGCGCACCACGTCGAACGACACCACGATGATGCCCATCGCGACTCCGGTGACCACGATGGCCCAGTGCGGCGTGGAGTAGCGGCGGTGGATGCGGTGGAACACGCTGGGCGCGAGGTGGTCACGCGCCATTGCAAACGGAAACCGGGAGGCGGCCAGCAATCCCGCGTTGGCCATCGAGACCAGCGCGGCAAAGGCCGTGACCACGATGATCGGCACACCAATCGGGCCGAAGACCTCGTGGGCCAGCGTGGCGATGGGCGTGGTGTCACCCGCGATCTCGGCGGGTGTGAAGATGCCGGCCAGTACCCACGCGACCAGCGTGTACACCAACGCGATCACCAGCAGCGAGATGACGATGCCGAGCGGGATGTTGCGCCCCTCATCGCGAACCTCCTCCGCGATCGCAGCGATCTTGGTGACGCCCGCGTAGGAGATGAACACCAGGCCGACCGTGGCCATCAGGCCCGACCATCCCCCCGCCAGCCACGGGGGGTCGCCAGGGGTGGCGTGGAGCAGGTGCAAGCGCTCGATCTGAGGAATGCCCACCACGACCAGCACCGCGAGCACGGCCAGGCACGCTCCCACGACGACCGTCTGCACCTTGCCGACCTTGCGCACCCCCACCACGTTGAGCGCCATCACCCCGACCAACAGCACCAGGGCCACCGGGGTAGTGGGCACATCGACGACCAGCGCCAAGTAGTACCCCAGCACCGCCAGCGCGAACGCACTCTTGAGCAACAACGACAGCCACAGGCCCAGCCCGGCAATGGTCCCCGCCATGGGGCCGATCGCCCGCTCGACGAACAGGTAGCTGCCGCCCGCGGCAGGAATGGCCGTCGACAGCTCGGCCTTGGTGAGCGCCGCGGGGATGACCAGCAGGGCAGCCAGCAAATAAGCCAGCCACAGCGACGCGCCCGTCATGCCCGCTGCGATGGCGGGGAGTAGGAAAATCTCGCCGCCGAGCATCGCTCGAGCCGCCCTGACGTTGGCCTCAGCGGTGCGCAAATCCGGATTGGCCAGGCGAGCAGTGTTGATCAAGTCGTCGAGCATAGGGTCGCCCAGCAGCTGCCACCATGCCGCTTCGGGCTCAGCGGCCTCGCCGACGACCTGCTCAGGCGCGTGGGCAAACGTGGCTGGCGGGTCGGTGACGGGCGCCGTGTAGTCGGGTCCGACGACGCAGCCGCCCAAGGCCAACATCATGAGAGCTGACGCACTCAAGCGCGCTGCATGCGAACGGCTCATGGCGCACCCCCTGCATTCACTGGACCTACAACCGTCGTATCGAAGTCTTGGTCTGGTGGTGCATCGCCGCGCCTTCCGCCGCCGACCCAGCGCCTGATGATGACGTAGAAGGCGGGTGTCATCAGCAGACCGGCAAGGGTGACGCCCACCATGCCCGAGAAGACA